>NWBM01000004.1 GCA_002633185.1 Lachnospiraceae bacterium Phil5 | reverse complement strand
TAAAGGATAAAACTATAAAATAAAGGTAACTAGAGTTGCTTTAAGATTTAATTCTATATATTTTTGAGTGTGCTTTTATAGCATACTAAACATTTCTGGTGATTATGACATGGAGGTAATACCTGTTCCCATTCCGAACACAGAAGTCAAGCTCCAATGTGCCGACGATATTTGCGGGTTACCCTGCTGAGAAAATAGGTTGTCGCCAGATTTTTTTATTTTAAATATAAAAATAGCTAAATTTGTTGCAATAATTAATAATTATTGAATAAATTTAGCTATTTTTGATTTATTATTTTTATGCTTATTTCAATTTAACGTAAGTAATTTCACTTTTTTCATATTCTTCAGGTTTAAGTCCTACATAGGATTTCATATAATCTAAAAGTATTAAAAATACAGTAGATAAAAGGCTTCCAATTATTATTAATGCACTTGCTACGGAAATATATTTTAATAATAATGCTGAGAACAATGAAAATATTGTAGCAAAAATACTGTTTAAAATTGTTTGTAAACCATATATTTTAGTTGTAACTTCTGGTGTAGAGAAACTTTGCAAATATCTTTTCATTAATGTATAAAAAGGCCCTTTTGTAATTGAATACAATATAAGCCAAATTGCAATTAATGTTATACTAACACCGAATGGAAATTTACATGCAAAGCTTAAGCCTATTAATATTAATGGAAATACATTTGCTGCTGCAATTGTTGTTAATGTTTTATTTCGTAATTTGCTTTGAATTAAATTTGTTTGTTTAGATGAAATTGCTGAAATTACTTGTATAATTGCTAATGCAATTCCGAAATATTGTGTTTCAAGATTCACTTCAGTTAATACAATACTTCGTAAGTTTATAAATAACATAAGTACTCCAGTAAATAATCCAGAGTAAAGTAGTAAACATTTCAAACGCTTTGATTGAAAAATGAATTTGTATATTTGTTTTAGTTCTTTCATATAATCACGTATACTTAGTGTATAATGTTTGTCTAATTCATTATTATCTTCTTTTTTTGTTTCTTTGAATTTGCATGCAATGCATGTTGATATACAACAGCATATAAAACATAGAATTAAAGGGAAGTAGTTATTAACTATAAATAAAAATCCAGCTATTACAGCGGAAAATGCATCTAAGTAATAGTATTTTGATTGCCCTATGCCATCTATTTTTGTAAAGACTTTGTTCTTGCTTTTGTGTTCTGGAATAGTATCATATAAAATACTACTTTCGCATAACTGTCTTAAGTTATATGAAATAGCAAAAATAATATTAGAAATGATTATAGCTGTTAAGTCTTTTGATAGAATTAGTAGTAATATTGAAATTGCACATAGGATATTTGCTAAAACCAAGCCTTTTTTGTTCTTTAGTAAATCTATTATGCCTACACAAGGTAGTTGAAAAACTAATTTGGTTATTTGACATATTGCGTCTATGAATAAGACTTCTGAGGCAGATAATCCTTTTTCTAATGTTAGAAATAGATAGATTATTGCGTAGTAGAATAGTAAGTCCCATGAGAACATTTTGTATATTGGATGTAGTTTTGCATTGTATTTATTTATAAATTTTACTGCCATATGACCTCCTTATCTTTTGCTTAATTAATTATATATTACGTCTTAAAAAATGTAAATAAGAAAATTTAAAAATAAGACAATTGGGGACGGGGACGATTTGATTCATTTATAAATTGCAAAAAATGTTTATTTGTAGTATATTTGTAATATAATTTATTGAGATTATAAAAGAAAGGAAATGATAAAATGTCAAGAGCTATTTGGAAACCAGGGACTTTTTTGTATCCAGTGCCTGCTGCAATGATAACGTCTGGAGATATGGAAAAGTCTAATATTATGACTGTCGCTTGGACTGGTATTTTAAATACTAATCCTGCAATGGTGTATATTTCAGTTAGACCTGAAAGATATTCGTATAATTTAATAAAAGAAAGTGGAGAGTTTGTTATTAATTTAACAACTGAGGATCTTGCTTTTGCTACTGATTGGTGTGGCGTTAGAAGTGGGGCTCAGTATGATAAGTTTAAGGAAATGAATCTTACAAAAGAAAAAGCTAATTTCGTAAAATGCCCTTTAATAAAGGAAAGCCCTGTATCTGTTGAGTGTAAGGTAAAAGAAATTAGAGAATTAGGTAGCCATCATATGTTTGTTGCAGAGGTTTTATCAATTGATGCAGATGATAAATATATTGATGAAAATGGTGCATTTGATATATCAAAATGTGATTTGATTGCATATGCAAATGGTGGATATTATTCTTTAGATAAGAAGATTGGAAAATTTGGATATTCAGTGCAAAAAAAGAAGTAAAAAAACATAAAAAAATACCAGAATTTGGTTGACATATGTGAAGAAAAGTGATAGAATAGTAAAGCGTATAATAAGTGTAAAAATATGTTTTAAACATAAATCTAATAAAGAAATGGCTGGAGGTGTATCAAATGGCAGCAAAGGGAGCTAGAGAACCAATAATATTAGCTTGTTCTGATTGTAAAAGAAGAACTTATACAACAAGCAAAAACAAAAAAAACAATACAGACAGATTAGAAATAACTAAATATTGTAAATTCTGTGGAAAACGTACAACACATAAAGAAACAAAATAATCTTTAGGGAGGAATTTAAAATGGCTAAAGAAAAGAACACAAAAAACGAAAAAACTAATAATAGAAGCTTTGGAAAAGATTTTAAAGCAGAATTAAAAAAGGTTGTATGGCCTACATCTAAACAAATGGTTAATAATGTTATTGCAGTTTTAACAATAGTTATAATTACTGCATTAATAGTTTTTGTTTTGGATTTTGCTTTTGGTGCAATGAACAATTATGGTATCAATAAATTAAAAGAAAAAGTTCAAGCAAAAAACAATACAGCTATTGAAAATGTAGTGGATGATACTACATCAGATGAAGGTATAGAAGATGATGCAACTTCAGAAGAAAGTCAAGATGCTGAAAATGTAGAAGCAACTGAAAATAATGAAGAAGCTGTAGCTAATCAAACAGAAGCAACTAACTAATTAATTTAAAGGAGGCTTATAAACAATGTCTCAAGAAAAAGGTGAATTAATTCCAAGATGGTATGTTGTGCATACATATTCTGGTTATGAGAATAAGGTAAAAACAGATTTAGAAAAAACTGTAAAAAATAGAGAGTTAGAAGATTACTTCTTTGAAATAATTGTTCCAATGGAAGAACAAATTGAAATTAAAGATGGTAAAAAGAAAACAAATCTTAAAAAGGTTTTCCCTGGATATGTTATAGTTAAAATGATTGTAACAGAAGCAACTTGGTATATTGTAAGAAATACAAGAGGCGTAACAGGGTTTGTTGGTTCAGGTACAGATCCTATTCCATTAACTGATGAAGAAATTAGAAATATGGGATTAGAAAAAATAGAAGTTAATGTTGATTATGATGTTAATGATTCTATAAGGGTTGTAGATGGACCATTAAAAGATTTTATTGGAACTGTTCAAGAAATTAATAAAGAAAAACAAAAAGTTAGAGTATTAGTTTCTATGTTTGGAAGAGAAACTCCAGTAGAATTAGAATTTTCACAAGTGCAAAAAGTATAACGCACTTATTAAATTAGTTAATAATTTAAATTATATAAATTATTTTGTCAATATATAAACTAGAAGGAGGTGCAATTAGAAATGGCAGAGAAGGAAATTAGCAATATTATTAAATTACAAATACCTGCAGGTAAAGCTACACCAGCTCCACCAGTAGGTCCAGCTCTAGGTTCAAGTGGTGTTAATATTATGCAATTCGTTAAAGAATTTAATGATAGAACAGCAAATCAACCAGGAATGATAATTCCAGTAGTTATTACTGTTTACAAGGATAAATCTTTTGAATTCATAACAAAAGTTCCACCAGTAGCTGTTTTAATTAAAAAAGCAGTTAAAATTGAAAAAGCTTCAGGAAAACCTAATAAAGAAAAAGTTGCAACAATAACAAAAGCACAAATTAAGGAAATTGCTGAGCAAAAAATGCCAGACTTAAATGCAGCATCATTAGAAGCAGCAATGAGTATGGTAGCAGGAACTGCACGTTCTATGGGCGTAGTAGTAGCTGAATAATTAAATTATTAAAAAATTAAAATTGGGAGAGTGAATAAACTCGCTAGAACCAAAGGAGGTAAAAATGAAGAAAGGTAAGAGATATCTTGCAAGTCAAGAACTTGTAGAGAAAAACAAAGTTTATAGTGCTAAAGAAGCATTAGAAACTATTGAGAAAATGCCTAAAGCAAAATTTGACGAAACAGTTGAATTACATGTTAAATTAGGTGTTGATTCAAAACACGCTGACCAACAAGTTAGAGGTACAACAGTACTTCCAAATGGTACAGGTAAATCATTAAAAGTATTAGTTTTTGCAAAAGGACCAAAAGCTGACGAAGCTGTTAAAGCAGGAGCAGATTATGTTGGTGCTGAAGAATTAATACCAAAAATTGAAAAAGAAAACTGGTTTGATTACGATGTAATCGTTGCTACACCAGATATGATGGGTGTAGTAGGAAGATTAGGTAAAGTGTTAGGACCAAAAGGTTTAATGCCAAACCCAAAATCTGGTACAGTAACAATGGATGTTACTAAAGCTATTAATGAAATTAAATCTGGTAAAGTTGAATATAGATTAGACAAAACTAATATTATTCACTTAGGATTTGGTAAAGTTTCATTTGGTGCACAAAAATTGTTAGAAAACTATGATGCAATTATCAATGCAATCATTAAAGCAAAACCAGCAGCAGCTAAAGGACAATACATTAAGAGTGTTGCTATTTCTACAACAATGGGACCAAGCATGTATATTGATCAAAAATA
This sequence comes from Lachnospiraceae bacterium Phil5, assembly GCA_002633185.1. Taxonomy (GTDB): domain Bacteria; phylum Bacillota; class Clostridia; order TANB77; family CAG-508; genus CAG-492. The sequence goes on along the minus strand of NWBM01000004.1, from coordinate 577 downwards.
ATTTATAAATTTATATAGCCCAAGACAGTAGGCATAAAGGAAGTCCTACCGAGGCAAAATTAGAGCGGATTAAAATCCAATCTATATTATGCCTCGAGAAAATATAGGCATATATAGATTGGATTTATTTTATATTACAACAAATATTGTGGGAGGTGAAATATTTAAAATGGCAAGTGAAACTATTTTAAAACAAAAAGAAGAAGAAGTAAAAGCATTAGCAGAAAAATTTAAAGATGCTAAGTTAGTACTTTTAACAGACTATAGAGGAATTTCTGTTGCTGATGATACAGCATTAAGAACAGAAGTTAGAAAAGCAAATGCAGAATACAAAATTATAAAAAATAATATTGTAAAAAGAGCATTAAATGCAAATGGTGAAAATGGTTTAGATGATCTATTAGAAGGACCAACAGCAGTTATTATGACTACTGAAGACTATTTAGAGCCAACAAAAGCTATATATAATTTCGTAAAAGCTAATGATTTCTATAAAATCAAAGGTGGAATTATAGAAGGTAAAGTTATGACAGCTGAAGAAATAATTACATTAGCAAAATTACCATCAAAAGAAACA
>NWBM01000003.1 GCA_002633185.1 Lachnospiraceae bacterium Phil5 | reverse complement strand
ATGTTGATACTTCATATTTTACTATTGTTCCTTGTCCTACTCCTTCTGCTGAATCATCTGTTGATGTTGGTGTTAAGTAGTTATTTGTTGCTCCTGTGTATACTGTTCCTGTTGCACCTGATGCTACTGAGCCTTTTGTGCTGTTTGTAGCTGTATCTTTTACTGTTATAGCTGGTGCTGATGGAGCTGTTCTATCTATACTTATTTGTAATGGTGTTACTGGTTCAACTACATTTCCATATTGGTCTGTACATGAGCCATTTATAACTCCTACTGTTTGTATACATGTTCCTGTATTTGTAACTGTTGCTGTATATACTGAGCTACTAGATGTATTAAATACTGTTATTGTTCCATTTGTTACTGTTATATCTGCTCGTGAAAATGTTGTTGTAGGTTTATCAAATGTGAATGTATATATTATTGAACTTGCATTCGTTGGTGATGTTTCATTTGCTGTTATTGTACAGTTAAAGCTTGATGAGTCCATATATATATGTGAATTATTTATAGTTCTAATACTTTGATTTCCTGCTCTATCCACTAATGCTCTAGGTAGATATTCAATACTCAATCTTCCTGCTCCACTTACTCCACATAAAGTTAGTGTATAACTATATTCCCCATTAGATACTGAATTATATGTTACTGTTTTGGTTGTTGGAGTAACTTCTACATCATTTACTTTAATAACAATTTCATCTGCTGTAAGTGTATCTGAAGCATTGTCTGTGTCTATTCCAGAATGTATATCTGTTACTTTAATTGGTAGAGTAATTACTGTAGAAGAATTTGCTCTCATTGATGCAGGAGTTGTCGTACTTATTGTTGGTCTAGTATTATCTAATTTAGCAACTACAGAAGAAACTGTACTTGATGCTGATTGATTATTCAATCTATCTTTTACTCCAGAATCTACCCATAAATAATATTCTCCAGTACCAGTGTTCTTTGTAACTGTTGCAGATGCGGATAAATCTCCTTCAGTTGCTGTTAATGCAACTGTTTGCCAATCTGCTGAATTAGCTGCAGGTGGATTTGTATTATCTAAACTCCATGCATATCTAATTGTTTGTGTTGAAGGTAATCCTGCTAATGCATCAGTTACTGTTATTGTTGCAGTATGTGATTTTGCCCAATTGTTATTATCCATAGATATAGCAACTGTTGGTGCTGTACTATCTACCTTTACTGTTATATTTGCTATTTGTCCATTTGCTGTTCTTGCTGTAACTATTGTTTGTCCTTCTGCTACTCCTGTAATTGTTGCAGAAGTTGTATTTACTCCTGATGCAACTACTGTTGCAACAGATGTGTTATTTGATGTCCATGTTACAGTGTTTTGGCTATTTGCTGTTGCTGGTAATATTGTAGCTTGTATTGAAGCTTGGTTATATCCACTTTCTGTTCCTATTATTATTTCGCTTTCATTTAATGTTATTGATGTTGGTGTTGTTACTACTGTTACTGGTATTGTTTTTGTAACAACATGTGAACCATTTGTTCCTGTTACTGTAATTGTTGCTGTTCCATTTGCAACTCCTGTTATTACACCTGCAGCACTTACTGTTGCAACTGTTGTGTCATCTGATGAATATGTTACTGTTCCATAGTTTAATCCTGTTACTGTTATGCTTTGAGTTGTTGTTCCTGATGATAAATCTATTGTTACATTTGCTGGTGAAACATCCATTCTTTGATATATTGCGTATAATGTTACATCTGATGTTCCCATGTTCAAGCTTGCTAATCCTGAAGTTGCGTTTTGGTCTGTGTTCCATCCTATTAATGTGTATCCATCTCTGTATGCTGTTTTTGTTAAATCAATTGGATCATTGTAATCTACAGTTTCTGTTGATGTTGTTGAGCTATCTGATGAGCTTACTTGTCCACCATTATAATTATAAGTTACTATGTGACTATCTATTGTCCATTGTGCATATATGGTTGTATTAGCAGTTATTGAAACTGTATCTGTTGATGTATATGTGTTATGACTTGCATCTTCCCATCCTGTGAATGTGTATCCTGTTCTTGTTGGTGTTGGAAGTGTTCCGTATGTACCGTCATATGTTACTGTTTTTGTAGCTGTTCCATCTTGTGGGTCTATTGTCCAACCTGTTGTTGTTGGAATTGTTCCACCATCTGGGTCTGCTGTTAATGTGTATGTGTTTGCTGTGTATGTTGCTGTATAGCTTCTATTTCCTGTGCTTCCTGCTGGAATTGTTACAGTTGTTGTTGCTTGTGCTAAATCTGTTCCTGTCCATCCTGCAAATGTGTATCCTGTTTTGGTTGGGTTATTTAATGTTATTGCAGAATCTTCTACTGTGTATGATGTTGGGTTTGGTGTTGCAACTGTTCCATCATTTAATGTATATGTAATTGTGTATGTATCTAATGTCCAATTTGCTGTGTAGCTTCTATTTCCTGTGCTTCCTGCTGGAATTGTTACTGTTGTTGTTGCTTGACTTAAATCTGTTCCTGTCCATCCATCAAATGTATAGCCTGCTCTTGTTGGATTTATTAATGTTATTGCGGCATCTTCTACTGTGTATGTTGTTGGATTTGTTCCTGTTACTGTTCCATTATTTAATGTGTAATCTATTGTGTAATCTATTGCTGTTCTTGTTTGACTAGCTGTTACAGTTGTTGCAGCTGCTGGCATTGTTAATGTTGTTGAAGCTGATGCTACATTTGCAAGTATTGTAGCATCTGTTGTTGTCCATGCAAAGTTTGTATATGTGTATCCTGGTAAATTTTCTAATGTTGCTAAAATTGATACTGATTGACCATATCTATATGTTCCTGAACCTGATACTGCTGTTACATTGTTTCCTGCTACTAATGTTAATGCATATGTATTTCTTGTGTAGTATACATATACTACTGTGCTTGAATCTGCTGCAACTGTTACAGATGCTGGTGTGTTTCCATTTCCATCTGTTGCTGATGAATATGTAGCATTTGCTATTAATGTTGCATCAGATATTGTGCTTGTTAGTGTATTATCTAAAGTTACTGTATCTCCTGTTGATGCAGCTACAGCCACTGTATCTATATTTGTATAATTATTATCATTTGCATTTTGTAACATGTGGTTTACTGTGTAAGTTACTTGTCCACTTGTGTATTGTGCTTTATATGTTCTGTTTCCGGTTGTTCCTGCAGGAATTGCGTTTACTACTGGGCCATTATTCACATTTTGTCCATCTAATGTGATTAACTTCCATCCTACAAAATTATATCCTGTTTTTGATACTGGATTTAATGTTATTGCATCTTCTACTGTGTATGTTGATGGGTTTGATACGCCTGAAGCATATGAACCTCCATCTGTGTCAAATGTTAATGTATATGTGTTTGCTGTTCTTGTTGCTGTTGATGTTACCTCTGCATTTGCTTGTGGCATTGTTACTGTTGTTGATTGTAATGTAGAATCTGCTATTGTTGGACTTCCTGATGTTTGTGCCCATGCGAAGTTTGAGTATGTGTATCCTGTTACATTTTCTAAATCTGCTGAAATTGCAACTGATTTACCCCATCTATATGTTCCTGAACCTGATGCATTTTCTGTATTTGTTCCTGCTGTTACTGTTAATGTATATTCGTTTCTTGCATAGTAAACATATACAACTGTGCTTCCATCTGGCGCTATTGTTGTAGTTGTTTCTGCTGGTGATGATGCACCTGCAACTAGTGTTGTTTTTACAACTGTTGTGCTTGGCATGTTTGTTGTATTTGCTTTTGTTAATGTTGATAATGTTAATGTTGCATCTGTTGTTCCTGTTAAGTTATCTGTTTGTGCTAATGTATAGTTATTGTCTTCTGCGTTTTGTAAGTAGTGGTAAACAGTATATGCTGTATCTGTGTTAGGTGTCCATTGAGCTGTTATTGTGTGGTCATTTGCTGTTGTTACATTTGTTTGATCTGTTACTGTTACTGCTCCAGCTGTTTGCCATCCAGCAAATGTGTATCCTGTTTTTGTTGGAGTTGGTAATGTTCCATAAGCATTTCCATATGTTACTGTTTTAGTTGCTGTAGCTCCTCCTGTTGCTACATTCCATCCTGTTGTAGTTGCAATTATTCCTCCATTTGCATTTGCTGTTACTGTGTATTCATTACTTAAGTATGCTGTTTCATATGTGTTTTCTGTTCCTGTTACTACTCTGTATCCTGTTGGTGTTACTATGTTTGCTAGAGCATCTGATGAACTGATTGCACTTGTTTCTCCTTTTAATATTCCATCATAGAATGAAATATTGCTATTATTTCCTTGGTTATTTATTGCGTTTTGTCCACCTATTATTACTGGTGCTGTTGTGCTAACTGGTGCTACGTTATCTCCTATAACTATTGTTCCTGTGCTTGTATTGTTAATTCCATATGTTGTTCCTGTTACAGTTCCACCTGTTATAGTTGTTGCTCCACTGTTTAGAACTGACGTTCCACCTGTTACACTTCCAGCTGTTATATTTAATGTTCCATCATTTGAAATTGAAGTTGTTCCTTCTACTGTTCCTCCACTTACATTTACTGTTCCTGTAGATGTATTTGCAATTGCTGTTGTGTTATCTGCTGTTACTTCTGCTGCTGTTACATTTAATGTACCTGCATTTGATATTGCAGATGCACTTGAACTTGTAGATGTTGTTTCTATTTCTCCATTTCCTGTTAATGTTACTGTTCCATAGTTTGTTAATGTTGTTCCTGTTGATGTTATTGTGTGTCCATCTGTATTTAATGTTATTGTTTGTCCTGCTGCTATGCTTAATGTTTCTGTTACATTTTTTAATGCTGTTACAACCGCAGAGCTATCTGTGCTTGCTGCTGTTATAGCTGCTTGAACACTATCATAATATGTTATTGTTTCTTCATGTGTTGTTGGGTTTGTTACTGATAAACTTGCAACTTTTTCCATCCATACTGCATATAATCTTATTGGTGCGTCTGTAGTATATACACCACCTGCGTTATATTCTACTTGGCTTGGTGTTGCTGATGCGCTTGATGCCCATCCTTTGAATTCGTATCCTTCTTTTGTTGGTATTGTTGAGCTTAATGTTAAATTTGTTCCATGTGTTTTTACTTGGCTAGCTATGCTTCCTGTTCCTGTGTTCATGTTGTATTCAACTCTGTAGCCTACTGTGAATGCATCTGTTTTTTCTATTACTGTTGATTCATTTCCTGCTTTATCTATTGCTTTTACCCATAAGTAGTAGTTTCCGCCGTTTTGTACTGTGTAAGACACAGCAGTTTGTGATACATTACTTGATGTTGTCCAATCTCCTGCTGCTGGTGTTCCATTTCCATATGTCCATGCATATCTTAATGAATTTACTCCACTTCCTGTAACTGTGTCTGTTCCTGTTACTGTTGTTGAAAGTGTAGTTTGTGTTTGTCCAACTTCTATTACATAGTTTCCTCCGTTTGTTGAAACTGATGCTGTTGGAGCTGTTTTATCTATATTTATATAGTAGATATTTGTTTCAGTATTTGTTCCATCTGTTGTTGTTACTGTAATTTTGTAAGTTCCATCTGTTGTTGGTATTGTGTAATCATCTGTTTTTGTTTGTGTACTTTCAGATGGTGTTCCACTTATTTTTTCTATTGTGTATGATGTTGTTCCATTGTTTCCTGATGTTAGGTCTGCAAATATATCTTCATTTGACCATACTTTTAATGTGTCATCTGCTAATTGTGCTGCTGTTGGATTTGTTTGAGGATTTATTACATCTCCTGATGTTGCTTCAGAGAAGCTTATTGTTCCTGCTGTTAATGTGGTGGTGTGTACATTTTGTGTTACTGTTGTACTTGTGTTTCCTGCTTTATCTGTTACTGTTATATCTACTGTGTAATTTGTGTTGTCTGTTAATCCTGTAAATGTTGCTGTTTTGTCGTTATCTGTTGATGTTTTTGTTACTGTATCTATTACATTGTTGTTTGAATCTTTTAATACATAAGTTATTGTGTCTACACCACTGTGTGCATCTGTTGCTTGTGCATCTATTGTTACAGAGTTTGTTGTTGTATTTGTTACTTGTGGTGTTGTTGTTGGATTGGTTTTATCTACGAATACGTAGTATGTGTTGCTTGCTGTGTTTATTCCATCTGTTGTTGTTACTTCTAATGTATACATTCCTGTTACTGTTTGAATTGTGTCATCACTTGTTAGAATTGTTGTTGTGCTGTCTGGTTTTGTAACTATTACTGTTGTTGTTCCTATTGGCGCTGGTGTTAGGTCTATGTATAAATCTGTATTTATTTGGTTTGTATCGTTTGATGAATCTGTATTTAATGGAACTATTGCTCCTTGTGCATTTGTTTTGTGTTGTACTATTGTTCCATTTGTTATTTGAGATGTTGCAACTTTTACTGCTACTGATGTTGATTGGTTTCCAGCGTTATCTTCTGCATATGTTCTTATATAATATTCTCTGTTTGTTGTTAGTCCTGTGAATGTGTATGTTGTTTCGCTTCCTGTTGTCGGTGTTTGCCATGTTCCCCATACTGCGTTTTCTTCACTTATCGGATCTCCATTTGTGTCTTGTGCTGGGGCAATTTGATATTGTATTGTTGTATTATCTATTCCACTTCCATTATCTGTTTGTGCAAATGTTGCTATTATTGAATTTGTTGTTGTTGATGCTGTAGGTGCTGTTGTTGTTGGAGGTGTTCTATCTGTATAAACTGCATTTAATGTTATTGCATTTGCTGGCATTGTTAATGTACTTAATACTGTGTTTGTAAGGTCTGTTGATAGTGCCCATCCATCAAAATCATATCCTTCTTTATATGCTGTTTTTGTTAAATCCACATTTGTGTTATATGTTGTTGCTACTGTTTCTGATGTTGTTGAATCATTTTGTGCTTTTTGTCCTGGTAAATAATTATATGTTACATTATATTGATTTGGTGTCCATGCTGCTGTTAACGTGTGGTTGCTTTGGATTGCTACTGTTGTTGATGCTGTTATTGTGTTGTTGTTTGTATCTTTCCATCCTGCGAATGTGTGTCCTTCTTTTGTAGGATCTGTTGGGAATACTCCGTTGAAGTTATATGCTTTTCCAGGTATTACTGTTATATCTGCTATTGTTTGTGGTGTTCCTCCATTTGTGTTGAATGATACTGTGTAGCTTCTAACTAGTGTTGCTACTTCGTGTCCGCTTGTTGTATCTATATCAACTTGATAGTTTGTTGGTGTTGTTACATTTGCAATAGTTCCGTTTATTGCTTTGTTTGTGCTTTGTGTTCCAGTTGCTGTAATTACACCATCATAGAAATTGAATGTTCCTCCAGTTTCTACTACTACACCGTTTGTATTACCTGTTACTGTTGGGTTTGTTGTGCTAACATTAGGTTCGCTTGTTTGTTGATTTATATCATTAGTTCCAATAGTGAAAGAGGCTCCGTTTTGGATGCTAATTGCATCACCATTAGAAGATGAAAGTTCTCCATCTCCGTTTGCATCTGTGTTTATTAAGTTAAGAGTTCCTGCAACAGTTACTGTTGGGGTTGCAGAGCTTTCTGCTATAACGTCTTTTCCTGCAAGATCTAGTACAATGTTTTTGTTTGCAGGTACTGTTACGTTTTCAGTTGTGTCTGAAATCATAACAACTGTTGTTTGCGTGTTTGCTGTCGCTGCGGTTATGGCATCAGCCAGAGTTTCATAATTTGTTTGGCCAATTCTCGCAACTGCTATGTTATCAATTACTTTTGGAGTTGCTGGCCCAGTAAACTCTGTGCTTGGGTCTGCTGCTACATACCTTGCTTGAATTGTTTGGTTATGCTCAACAGAAACAGGCGTATGGTAATCTGTCCATTCGCCATTGCCCAGTTTGTATTGCACTTTCATTCCAGTCTTTTGCGCGGTTATTGTAACTTCCACAGGGCCTGCTGTGTAATCGCCTTGACTTAGTACTGTTGCTCCTTTCTTTACAACGATTTCGCTTTCTTGGATACGGTATTCATAGAAATACACTTTTTTCTCAGAATTTCTGTTCAAAACGAATTTTGACATACCGAATGTAGCTGCGATTATTGCTATTACAATTGCAACAACACCAAGAATCGATTTGATTTGTTTGTTTTTGTTTTGATTCATTGGATTCTCTTTCATTCTTGAATCTTCCTTTCTCTCTTTTGTTTGATATGCGGTTTGTTTTGTTTTTCTTAAATCGCATATTATATATATATTCTAAAGACATTCAAAAAAAGATTCAATACTACTAAATATTACAAAATTCTAACTTTTTTACGGATTTTCTAGTTTTATCGAATATTATATTTATATTACTTTTTAGATACAATTTTGTAATATTCTATTTTTTTAATTTGTAATATAATTGTAATATTTAAGTAGAGTTTTTGGGAGAGTTTTTGGGACACCTCCAAAAAACATCTTCGAGTTTTGAAAAACAACTTTAAAAATGTTTTTAAAATTTTAAAAATTTAACTTTAAATTTGGCTTAAATTTTTGTATTATAATTGTAATTTATTTGGTTAAAAACTTGGAGATTTGTTATTTGCGTAGGGTTATGCTGATTTTTAAAAATCTGTTGTAAATTGTAGAATTATGACGTACGATTTTCCTTGACTTTAGTGCAATATGACAATATTATTGTTCTCAGAAATTTGATTTCACAAATTCTAATCAAATAAATTTTGTTCAAGAAAATTTATTCAAAATTTTTTTAATTCAAATTATAAATTTGTATCTACAGTCTAAAAAATCCAAACAAATTTATAAGGAAATATTGAACTAACAGGTTAAATATGCTAAAATAGGAGTTGATAAATGGAAGAAAAGAAAACATATAAACCAACAAACGACTATGTATTTAGCCGTATATATGGCTATAAGAAAAATTGGGAATTGTTAAAGGATTTGTTAGAGGCAATTTTACCAGATATTCAAATAAAGAAAATAGAGCTTGTAAAGCAGTATTCATTGGACAAAGCAACAATTAAAAGTAGAGGCTCGGTGCTAGATGTGTTAGCTATATTAAATGACAATACATATGTGAATGTGAAAATGCAAGTTGAAGATTATAAGAACACTGTAGAAAGATCTATATTCTACGATTCTGGACTATTTCATGAAAGTTTACAAAAAAACGAAAAATTCAAAAAAGCAAAAAGAACAATTGGAATCTGGTTTTTATGCTATAACATATTTGAAGAAGGCTCATTTCATGAGGTCGCAAGATTAAAAAGAGATTACGAAAATATTTTATTAACAGATAAGATGGAATTTCACTACATACAATTACCAAAATTCAAAGAAAAATGCAAACGAATTTCAAATAAGTTGGAAGAGTGGCTAACATTTATCGTAAACGATAATACAGAGGCGGTAAAGATGATAGATAACGAATATGTTCAAAAAGCGGAAGATGAATTAGAATATATAAATGCAGATAAAGAAGAAAGAATGCGTGCTAAATTTAGAGAAAAATCAGAATGGAATTATAATTTCGATATGGATAGTATGTATGAGCATGGTTTAGAACAAGGCATTGAACAAGGCAAAACAGAAGGTGCTAAAGAACAAAACATTAAAATTGCTAAGAAAATGTTAGAGCAAAATCTAGATATTGAAATAATAATTAACATTACTGGCTTAACTAAAGAAGAAATTGAAAATTTAAAAGATTAATATATAAGAAGAAATCAAATTTCTAAATAAAAAACGTAAAGTTTTACTTTTAGCATATTAAGTAAAACTTTACGTTTTTTTATTTTAACTCCGTCCCCATTTGTCCTAAGATGTTTTTTGGAGGTGTCCCAAAAAATTTCCCAAAAAAATCTCCCGAAAAATTTTAATGTCTCTGTACTGCTACTAATTGTATATCTATTGTTCTTTCTAATGGTTCACTACTGTTTAGTGGATCTGTTTCGTCTCCTGTGTTTATGAATATTACTTTATATACTGCGGTTTCGTCTTGTGTGTTTCCAAAGTATTGTGCTGGAAATGATGCTGTTCTTGCTATTACGTTGTTTTGTGCGTCTAGTGTGTCTGTTGAGCGTGCTAGTATTGTTTCTGTTTGTCCTTGTACTCGTACCCAGTAGTGTTCTGGTAGTACTCTTCCATCTTTTGGTGTAACTTCTAGTGTGTATTGTACTCCTGTTTCTGTTCTTTTTGTTGTTTGATTTGCTCCTTCGCCTTCTGTTTTTGTGTTTTTTACTGTTACTGTACAATATGGATTTATTATTGTACTGCTTTTTTCACTTGTTACTGCACTCATTTCACATATCATTTTTGCAACTTGTGCTGTGGCATTTCCTTGGACTGTTGATACGTATTTTGCGTATGCAAATGTGAATATACATACTAATAATATTATTACTGATATTATTATTGAAACTGCTAAGAATTTGTTGTTATATGTTTTCTCTTTTTGATTTTGACCTTCAGTGTTATTCATTTTATATCAACCTCCTAACTATTATTGCTAAAATTATAATTACGACTACTAAAATGAATATGTATATGTGTTTTTGTATAAATAATAACGCAGTTCCTACATTTGGTATTTTTGCTACTATAATTCCCTTAATATCTTGTTCTTGTACTAATTGTCCATCTGGTGTGTTGTTGTTATCTCCTTTTGTTTCATACATTTTTTTGTTTTCTTCTGTATATACGTTTATTATTCTGTGTACTGTTACTGCTCCATTGTTGTGTGCAAATGCTATTATGTCTTGTTGTTTTAGTTCTTTTGTGTTGGTTTCTTTTGCTATTATCGCGTCTCCTACGTGGATGTTTGGTTCCATACTTCCTGACATTATCATGTAAAATCTGTAGCCAAATACGTCGTATTTTTTGTATACTAGCGCTCTAACTGTGATGATTATTAATGCTACTATAATTGCTATTCCGACGGTTTTTCCTAGTATTGACATTATTTTTCCGAAGATGCCTTTGGATTTTTTTGCTTTTGCTGTTTCGTTTTCTTTTGCATTGTTTCCTTCTTTTATTTCTTTTTGTTCTTTTACTTCTTTTGATTCATCTTCTTTAATTTCTGGCATTTCTTGATTTTCTTTTACTTCATTTGCTTCTACTTTATTGTTTACTTCTTGTTCAATTTTTTCATTTTCGTTTTTAATTTCATTATTTTCATCCATAAGTTTATGTCCTCCCTTATTCTTCTACTCTAGTTGCTTGTACATTAACATGCATTTTATAATAAGCACCTGGTGTTTCACCTATTTCTGTATCATAGTCTGTGTCTTCCCATTTCCACTCTACCTCATAAAGATCTATTCTTGGTGAGTTTAGTGGTAAGTCGTATTTAGTGAAATCTTCATGTCTCTTCCATTCTGTTGCACTTCCTACAATGTATTCTCCGTTTAATTTTATTTTATATACCATGTTTACTTTATATGGATTTTCTTCTGTGAATGTGATGTTGTAAATGAAATCGTGTATTGTATCGTTTTCAACTGTGAAATTATATGTACCTTTAACTCCTGGTGCAATTATTGCTTCATCATGGAAATAGAAGTTTCTGAACATGTCTAATTCCTTTAATTCTTCAAATGGTTGTGTACCAAATTGTTTTACTTTTATTCTATCTTTGTTATCAACTATTTTTCCGTTGTCTCCATTGTTATCACCGTTATTACCGTTTCCATTGTTATTGCCTCCGTTGTCTATTATTTCATTACCATTGTCATCTATTTTGCTTGGAAAATTTATTGTACCTGATTCGGTGTCTTTTATTTGACCTCTGTCTATAATGTTATGTATGAAAAATAGTGAGATATATGTTAGAATTAAAGCTATGATTATTAGATATATAATTTGTTTTTTTTGTGATTGATTGGTTTCATTGTTGTTTGAATTTTTTGAGTTTTTTTCTTTTTCATTCATATCTTTTTGTTTTCCTTTCTAGCATTATGGTTGTAATGCAGATTTTCTTTTGTGCTTTTATATTTTAGTTACATTTTTTGCTTATATTTTAAAATTAGCCTTCATGAAAGAATATAATCTTTCATATATTCTTTCATGAGGGCTAACCCTCATGTATTATGTGTTAATAATTATTCTGGTTGAACTTGAGTAGCTTTTACAGTGTATGTAAATCTTAATCCAGCGATTTCTCCTGATGCTACTGCTTGTCCTACAGCTGTATCTAACTCATCATATGCATCTGTTTGTGGGTCATCTTCATATTTCCACTCCCAGTATATAGTTGTTGTGTCTGTTGTAGCACCTGTAGCATTGTTATGACCATCTAAGTTATATGCACCATTTAAAGCTGTACTGTTAACAGTCATAACTGTTCCACTTGAACTTCCTTCTCTTAAAACTATGTGAGAAGCAAATCCAGCTACGCTAACATTATCTCCAACTGTTGTAACAACATTACCACTTCCATCAACTAAGTCAACTGCTGTAACTTTTACTTCATATGTGAAGCATACTTCTGTATCATTTGCATTTGGTTGAATTGCAAATGTTCCTTTTGAACCTGGTGCTATTTTACCAGTAACAACGTGAGTTTGTGTTGTAATAACTACATCTGAAGTCTCATTGAATGTAACATTCCATTTTGCGATATTAGCAACAGCTGTTCCATTTCCTGAACTTGTATATTTAGCCCAAGCATATGTAGCTAATATTAATGCAGCTATAGTAACTATTAATAATAATACAACTAAAGCTGTCATTCCTTTTGATTTCTTTTGGTTTTCCATCTTTAGTTTCCCCCCTTTCATCTTAGGAATATATATAATATTAAAATATGATGACATATTTTAAATATTAACTATGTTATACTGTTATAATTAGTTTGCTGTTTGTACTGTTTTTTGTTGTTATCTGCATCATCATCTTTTCCTTTTAATAGTAAAACTCTTAACAATGCAAAAACACATATTGTAAATATTATAAATATAACCATTCCAAGAGGAGTTCTTAAAAATGAAATTATATTTCCTAATTCAGGTATTGTTTTTACTACTTTTCCTTCGATGTCACCTTCAGAAAACTGATATCTAACTCCGTCTTTTTCTGCAACTATTACTTTAGTAATTGTATTCGCTTTTTTTACTTGAGTTATTGAATCTGCAAAGTAATATTTTTTACCTCCATAAACTATGCTGTCTCCTACTTTCATTTTGTCTACACTCATCTTTTTGGCTATAACTAGGTCTCCTGGGTATGCTATATTTGTTTGTGATTGTGACCTCATTATATAGAACTTGTATCTTAGAAAGGCTAGATTAGAGGCTTTTACTGTACATGCAATTGTTATTAGCGTTACAATTAGAATTACTAAGAATAGAATTGCGGCAATTACTTGAGTTGAGATTTTCTTTATATCTTTATTATTCTTCTTTTGTTCTTTTTTCTCTTCCATAATTCTTCCTTTCATTCGTGTCCTAATCATAGAATAGCACCTTCGACAATTTTTTACAAGTACTTTTTAAAATGTCATGATTTTTTAATATTTTTGTAATATTTCTGTAATATTTCTGCCGTTTTTAGTAGAATTTTACAACTATAAAAAAAAGCGACTAATTGTCGCTTTTTTTGTTTATTAGCTATTAGAGAATAACGCGTAAACATCTGCTTGTGATGAAATGTTTGCATCATCAGCCACATTATTCGTTTGAACAGCATATGCTGTAACTGTAATGGTTGTGTTTCCTGCATCTGAAGCTGCTTGTGCTACTGTTTCGTTTGATGTTAATGTAACATCGTTAAATAATGTAACTGCAGCAGCTGGATTAAGTGCTGTTAATTTAGCAACTGTATTTCCTGTTGCATATGCATATACATGTGTACATACGTTGTTTGATGTAGTTTCTGATATTAATTGCCATGCTGTTGTATCAATACCATCTAATGAGAATAAATCTGTATTAGAATAATTAGGTATTGTAACTTTTACAAAAACATAGGCAGGGTTTGATCCAGTGTTTGTAACAGTTGGATCCTTATCAACTTGATCTCCAGGAACTAAATTTGTTGCATTAGCGGCATTCCATGCTGGCTCGTTTAATACTATATTAATACTACCAATTGTGAAAACGTTGTTTAATGTTTCTGTTGTTTTTGTGAAGTAAGCAGTAATTCCACCAATTACAATTGTGATGAACAATAATGCAACTACTATAAGTAATATAGTTTTCTTTTTCTTCATGTACTTTTTTCCTCCTTTTTCTTTAGAAATAGATTTGCAAAGAACTACTTGCGTTCTCCGCTTTATACTTCAAACATTATCATTATATAAAATTTATTGCAAGTATCTATTTTTTTATATTATTCGATTTTCCTTTATCTCCCAAGCAAAACTTGCTTTTATTACTTTTTCATTACATTTTTGTAACATTATTAAAATGACACAAATGGGGACGGGGTAAAAATGTGTCAAAATGAAACATTTTGTCCCCGTCCCCGTTTATGCCTATTTTTGTCAAAACTGTTTTTTGACTTGTTAAACTTGTTTGACTTTTTTCGAGCTTTTTCGAATCAAGATGTTTTTTGGAGGTGTCCCAAAAAATCTACTCAGCATCTGTATAGTAATTTGCATTTAAATCTGCTGTTCTGTGCCATCTTCCGATGAAGTCTATTTCGTTTTCGTCTTTTAGTATATATGTTGGAGAAACTACTATTTTTCCATGTTGGTCTATTGCTCCCCATTTTCCGTTTTCTTTTACTGCACTGCAACCGTAGTCGTTTTGTTCTCTTGCGTCTTCGTATTTGCATTCTACTACTGTTTTTCCGTTTTTGTCTACGAATCCGTATTTTCCGTTTTCTTTTTTTATGAATAGTGTGTTTGATGTGTATACGTCTTTGTTTGATTTTTCGTTTAATTTGTAGTCATAGTATTTTGTTTCGCCATTTATGTTTAGGCTTATATATCCGTTTAATATTGTTTCTTCTCCTGCTGTTACTTTTACTTCCATGTTTCTTGTTATGTATGAATATGCTCCTTGTGCTGTTTTTGCTTTTAAGTAATCTGTGTGTTTATTATATGTTATATCTGCATATTCAAATTGTACTAATACTTCATTGCTTGTGTTTATTATTCCGAATTTTCCTTCTTTTTTAGCTATGTATTTGTCATCAAATGTATGTGCTAAAAATTCATATTCTACTGGTATTTTTAAGTCTGTTTCTATGTTGTATATTCCGTATTTTCCGTTGTTGTTTACTACAACATTTGCGCTATATATTTCTGTTGCATTGTCTACTTTTCCTTCTAGACATGCTGTTCCGTCTTTTAGGCGAACTTTCCATGTTCCATTTTCTTTTACTATATACATTCCGCTATCTGTTGTGTGTTTTATATCTTCATATATGCATTCTAAGTCTGTAGTTCCATCTGATGATATAACTCCAAATTTTCCATCAGCATTTTTTACTAAATACCCATTTTCATATTCATCAGTTAATACTGTTATTTCAGCATATTCTGCAGGAATTACTTCTGTTCCTTTTGAACTTGCAAGTCCAACTTTTCCTTCTTTTTTTATTATTAAACTGTTTTTTACACCTTTTATTGGTGTAATGCTATCATATTCGCAGTTTAATACTAGTTTTCCGTCTAGGTTTATTAGTCCGTATTTTCCTTCTTTTTGTACTTTTAATACATCTTCTTCAAGCCATAAGTTGTTGTTTGCATCATGGTTTTGAATTGTGTTTACATTTTCATAATCTGTAAATAATTCTTCATTTTTTTCATTTATTGCTTTTGTTTTATAACTTCCATCCACATAATTTACATCATACGTGCATATAAATACTGGCTTTGATTTGTTTGGTATCATTATCATTTCAGCATATGCAGGCTCTATTACTTTTTCCCCTTTTGAATTTATTACGCCCCAATTACCGTTTGTAAATACTGGGAAGTATGCCATTTCTATGTTCTTTGTTGCCATTGCATTTTTGTCTGCTTTTAGAATTTTCTTAATTCCTATTATAAATGCGATAATTAGAATAATTGTTACTATTACACCTATTACTTTCTTAATGTTCAACTTTCTTTCTCCGTTATATCTTTTTCCTTTACTCATGTATACACGCTCCTTTTTAAGTTTACGCTTTTTCAACACTATATCATCTTTTTCTTCATTTTTCAATAGGTTTGAGTAGATTTTTGGGGAGATTTTCTTGTTCTTATAAATAGTATTATTAATACAGCTAGTACCACGACCAATATTCCAAGTACAATAAATATTATGTATGATTGGCTTATTTTTATTTGTTTTATTGTGTTTGTTGTAACTTCCTCTACCTCTACCGTATTTTGTTGAGTCTGCATTTGTTCTTGTTGTTCCTGTTGGTTTGCAACTGCTATTGAATTTTTTTCTCCTTTTGCGGTAAAGTTGAATTTTATTGTGCATCCTGTATTTGCAAATTTATTTTCTGTACCTTCTGGTAATGTTACTATTACGTTATACGATTTTGTTTCTTTTGCTGATATTTTTTCAGCTACCTTCGTAAATTCTTTATATTTTCCTTCATATATTGTTTCATTGTTTTTTGAATTGGTAATTTTCATATTTAAATATTCTTCATATTCTTTTCCATCTGTAATTTCTGTAGCAAATTCTGCTTTTACTTCTTTGTTTCCAATGCTATTTATTATAATTGTAGTTGAATTCGATTTTCCCGGCGCAATGTTTTTAAGTTCCCACTTCATTTCTGGTGTTTCAGATGCCATTTCAATTTCTTTTCCATTAAAGTCTATATTTAAGTTTAAATTTGCTGCATAAACTTTTATGTTTAGCATCTGTATTAATATTAATGCTAATATTGATACTATGATTTTTATGTATTTATTTTGTTTCAATGTATTTTTCCTCCTTATTTTACAATAGCCGAATAGTTTTTTCGCACTATTCGGCTTTTGTAGAATTTGAAAATATTATTTTATTTTTGATAAAATGCTTTGTACATTTTGTGTGCTTGATAAACATCAAATTTGCTTGTTACTTCATATGGCGCATGCATTGATAATACTGGAACTCCGCAGTCTATTACATCCATTCCTTTGTTTGCTAAAATGTAAGCTATTGTTCCGCCTCCGCCTAAATCAACTTTTCCTAGTTCTGAAATTTGATAGTTTATTTTATTTTTTTCTAACAAGTTTCTAACCCATGCTACAAATTCAGCATTTGCATCTGATGCTCCTGATTTTCCTCTTGCGCCAGTATATTTGTTAACTCCAACTCCTCTTCCTAAATATGCTGAGTTATTTGTTTCTGAAGCTGATGCGTATATTGGATCAAATGCTGCATCTACATCTGCTGATAACATTTTTGATTTTACAAATACTTTGTCTAGTAGATTTGGTTTGTTTATTCCCATTTTGTCAAGAATTTCTGAAATAAATGTATCAAACACATGTGATTCCATTCCTGTATTTCCCATGCTTCCTATTTCTTCTTTGTCTACTATCATACATACTGCTGTGTTTGCAGGATTTTCGACCTCTAATATTGCTGTTAGTGATGTGTATACACATATTTTATCATCTTGGCCATAGGCTGCTACCATGCTGTTGTCAAATCCAAGTGTACGTGCTTTAAATGCAGGTACTAATTCTATTTCTGAGCTTAAGAAGTCTACTTCTGTTATTCCATATTTTTGATTCAATATATTTAAAATATTTAATTTCACTTTTTCTGATACATCTTTGTCATTATAAGGAATGCTACCTATTAGTAAATTTAAATCTTCCCCTTTAATTCCTTCTTTTAATTTTCTTTCCATTTGTTCTTGTGCCAAGTGTGGAAGTAAATCTGTTATTGTGAAGATTGGATCAATTTCGTCTTCTCCTACGCATATTTCAATTTTTTCGCCATTTGGTTTAACAACTACACCATGTATTGCAAGTGGAATTGTTGTCCATTGATATTTTTTAATTCCACCATAATAGTGTGTTTTTAAATATGCAAATCCACCTTCTTCATATAATGGATTTGGCTTTAAGTCTAATCTTGGTGAATCTGCATGTGCGCCAATAATATGAAGACCATTTTCTTCTATATTATTGCTTCCAATTACTGCTAAGTATAGATTTTTATCTCTATTTACATAGTAAATTTTATCTCCTGGTTTTAATGTTTTAAATTTTGATATATCTTTAAAACCTTTCTTTTCTGCAAGTTCCCTAGACTCTTTTACAATTTCTCTTTCTGTTTTTCCCTTATTTAGGAATCCCATATATCCGTTACAATAATTGAATATTTCATTTCTTTGCTTTTCTGTTAATCCTTCCCATCCAACTTTCTTTTCGTTGAATAGTTTTTCTTTAAGCTCTTTTCCGTCTGCCATTTAATATTCTCCTTTCTTTAATCGGAACCGTCCTCGTTTCCGTATTGTTTTATACGCAAATTATATCATTACATTTTTTCCTATACAAGGTTTTTTATGCAAAAATTTTGAGTAGAGTTTTTGGAGGTGTCCCAAAAAATCTACTCAAAAAAATTTATATATTTCCCCAATGCTCTTTTAATGCATTAAGTTTTTCAATTGATTTCTCTTCACTATCTGTGCAAACTCCGCAATAAAATTTAATTTTAGGCTCTGTACCTGATGGTCTTGCACAACACCAGCTTGAGTTTTCTAAATCAAAGTATAATACGTTTGATTTTGGTAATCCTGTTTCGTGTGTTTCGCCTGTGCGTAAGTCTTTTACTATATTTGTTTGATAATCTCTAAATTCTAATACTTTTAATCCAGCTAATTCTGTTGGTGGATTGCTACGTAATTTTTCCATTATTTCTTTTATTTTTTCTGCGCCTTCTATTCCTTTGAATGTTAGTGCTATTTGTCCTTCTTTGTAATATCCGTATTTTTTATAAATATTTTCCATTTGTTCTAAACATGTTATTCCTTTTGATTTGTAATATGCTGCAGCTTCACATGTTGCCATTACTGCTACTATTCCGTCTTTGTCACGAGCATGTGTTCCAACTAGACATCCGTAGCTTTCTTCGAATCCAAATACATATTTATATGAATTTGATTGTTCAAATTGTTTTATTTTTTCACCTATCCATTTGAATCCTGTAAGAACTTCAAATAGTTTCATGTTATATTCTTTTGCCATTGCTTTTGTTAAGTCTGATGATACTATTGTTGTGATTATTGCGCCGTTTTCTGGTAATAATCCTTTTTCTTTCTTTTGCGATAGTTCGTATTCTGCTATAAATAATGCTGACATGTTTCCTGTGAACATTTCATAATCGCCTGTTTTTGCGTTTTTTACAAATACTCCTAATCTATCTGCATCTGGATCATTTGCTAAAATGATATCTGCATCGACATTTTTTGCTAAGGCTATCGCTAACTCGAATGCTTTCGGATCTTCTGGATTTGGATAACTTACTGTTGGAAAATCTCCATCAGGTTGTTCTTGCTCTGGTACTACATACACATTTTCAAATCCTAATTCTTTTAAAATTGTTTGAACTGGGATATTTCCTGTTCCATGTAGTGGCGTGTACACAATTTTTAAGTCTTTCGCATTATTTTTTATTATTTCTGGATTTAGTACTAATTTTTTTAATGTGTTGATGTATTTGGTATCAATTTCTTCGCCAATTACGTTGTATAATCCTTTTTCTATGGCTTCATTTAAATCCATCATTTTTATTTCTGAGTAATCAGTTATTGCATTTACTTCAGCAATTATTTCGCCATCAACTGGTGGAACTATTTGCGCTCCGTCTTGCCAATAAACTTTGTATCCGTTATATTCTGGCGGATTGTGGCTTGCTGTTACTACAATTCCGGCAATACATCCTAATTCTCTTACGGAGAACGATAATACTGGTGTTGGGCGTAGTGTGTCAAATCGATATGTTTTAATCCCATTTGCATTTAAGCATAATGCAGCCCACATGCTGAATTCTGGAGAAAAATGTCTTGAATCAAATCCTATTGCCACACCTTTATCTTGATTTCCTGTTTTTATAATATAATTTGCTAGTCCTTGTGTTGCTTTAGTTACTGTGTATTTATTCATTCTGTTTGTTCCTGCACCTATTACTCCTCTAAGCCCTGCAGTCCCAAATTCTAAGTCTTTATAAAACCTTTCTTTTATTTCATTTTCATCATCTTTGATCCTCTCCAATTCCTGGCGTGTTGATTCATCGAATGTTTCACTTGTGCGCCAATAATTGTATTTTTCTAAGTATTCCATATTTACCATCCTTTCTTATAGATTGATATTTTTATCTATATGTTTTTTACATTTGTATAATAACAAATATTGCTTTTTTTAACAAGTGTTTTGATAGATTTTTTGGGACACCTCCAAAAAATATTTTTTTTGGAGGTGTCCCAAAAAATCTCCCAAAAAATTATAAAACCAATCCTAAAACTAATATTCCAAAGTTGTCACTGTATATTTTGCTAAATTGTTCTAGTGGTAACGGATTTTCTCCAATTCCGGCTTCAATTGTGTATCCAGGTCTATTGTAATTTTGAATGAACCAATCCTTGTATCCAGCAAAGCTTGAATTATATGGAACTTCTGCTAGTTTATATCCACTTACTTCGCTAAATTGCCTTCCTATAAATCCTGAAAGTGGTGGATTATAATTTTGAAATTTCCAATATATCTCTTGACCTTGTGTGTGATATGCTATGACTAGTCTAAAATTATGCTCTAAAGTAAAATTATATACAGCTAGAGCTTCCCTTGCTACAAGTGGTCCTTCACCTACGTAGTCTCTTGGCGCTGGTTTGTTAAAACCTTGTGAATATTTTATTTCTTTTGCTTGATTCCACCCTGCTGGAAATTGCAAATTTAAATCTACTCCATCTATGTTTGCCTTCCAACCACTAGGAAATGGAATGTTTGGAAAATTATTTGCAATTATTCGTGCGTTTTCGTAAGGGTTTTCCCCACTTTTTAAACCTCCTGTGACTAAATCTACTCCGTCTGGATTCACCATTGGTACAACATATAAGCTTACGGTATTATATATATTTCGTGCATCAAATAAATCTAATTTTCCATTTAGGGCATATTGTGCAGCATAGTCTTCTATAAATTGCATTAATACTAATGTTGTAATCCATTCATTTGCGTGAAATGATGCATTATAAAATACCTCTTTTTCTCCTTTACCTATTTTCATAACTGGAATTTGCTTTCCTAAAACACTATATCCTATATTTCCTATTTCTAAAAATGGATATGTTGTTTTTAATCTTTTTATATTATCTTGCATTGTTTGATATGTATAACCTTCCGCCATTTTTACACCTCCAAATTAATTATATTCTCAAGTATTAAATATTTTCCAAAAATAAAAAAAATAAATTGAAGTTTATTTTTTTAACTTCAATTTATTTTTTTCTTTTTAATTATTGATGCTATTATTGATGAGCTTTATATGTATCTGTTGAAAGTAATGTTCTAGATACTTCTTTTCCATTTTGATACAACACTTTATATGTTTGAGTTTTTGTTTTTGCAGCTGTTTTTGAAATTACTTTTGTGTCTAGCTTAACTTCATATTCATTATCTGTTTTTAATCCATATATTTGACAAGTTATACTACCAGTTCCTGTTGATGCAACTACTTTTATTGGATATTCTCTATTATTTTTAAATTTAAAATCTGATGACCCAATTGAAACCATTGCATCATGACCTAATGGTACATATGTAACACTCATTGAGTGATTTCTTCTTTCTACTATTTCCAAGTTTGCTCTTAATACTGCATTGTATAATGTTGTTGATGCTTGACAAATTCCTCCGCCTATTCCTTTAGAAAGTTTTCCATTTAAATAAATTGTTGATTCTCTATAACCTGTTCTTGTCGAACATTCTCCAATTAAATCATTAAATGAAAACGTTTCTCCTGGCATTACAACTGTTTCTGTTATACTTTTAGCCGCCAAGTATATGTTATAACATCTTCCTGAATCCCCTGTTCCGTAATATGTTGTAAATGTTCCTAATAGATTTGGAAATGCTCCACTATCTAAATTTTTTACTGTTACACTTGGTTTTAGTACTTTTATAGGTATTAAATATTCTTCTTTTTCTTCAGCTAAGATTTTCTTTGCTTCATCTATACTTATTGCAAAATCTAATCCTTCTTCTTCTTTATATACTTTATATGGGTTTGTTGTGTAGTAAGCATCTTTTGCTTCTTTATATATTTCATCATGTATTTTATTAATATCTATTTCTTCTTTTTCTGCTTTTTCAACTGGTATTTCGAATTGTTTGTTATTACTTGAAAATGCATCTATTGTTTTTTGCTTGAATTCTTCTTCTTTAATTTTTACTCCATCTGTACTATTTTTTATAATGATATTTCCATCTTTTATTGTATACGAACTATTTAATGCAACATCTGGCATTTTTAAGCTTATTTCGTCTACTTTTTTCTTTAATAATTCTGAGTCATATTGCATAACTGCAGGCATTGATTTTTTAAATAATTGTGCAAATAAAATATCGTAATTACATTTTATAATATTTCCTTCTCTTCCAATTTTATACGCATCATTTACAGCATCTTCAACTTTAAATTTTGCACCTATTTCATCTAAACAAATTGTTTCTGTTATACCTTTTCTTGTTACGGTTATGTAGTTTTCTTCATTATTATTTATTTTATTATTAAGCAGATTTATTGCTTCTTGTTTAGTTAAATTAGATATATCTATTCCATTTATATTTATTCCGCTCATTATTTTATTATTATTAATATTTAACAGACTAAATATTGTTGAGAAGATAACCGCAAATAAAAATAAAAATGTTAATATTAATAATATTATTAATAATTTTCTTGTTTTTTTCTTTTTTATTGGTTTATTTTCTGGAACAGAATCTGTTTTTATTATTTGAGTTTCTGATTTTTTTATTGTTTCTTTTTCTGTATCTTCAACATTCTTTTCCTTTGGAATTATTTCACTGATTGTTTCTATTACTTTTGTCTCTTCCATATTTTCTTTTTTTAACTTTTTTTCTTCAACTTTTTCCATAACATACCCACTTTTTTATTTTATTTTTTATTGTATTTTATTACTCCCTAAAATATATTATACACAATTTTATACTATTTTGTAAATACTTATAAAGAAAAGATATTTTTAAAGGCCATTGCTTTTTTGCAATGACCTTTTTTATTTGTTTTAATTATTCAACCCCATAAAAATCTTTATATAATTTTCTTGCAGTTTCAGGGCTATCATTTCCTTCAGCATTTTTAACTGGAGCAAATTCTTCTTCTCTTTTTACCCTCAAAATTGCCATACCATCTAACATATCAAATGCATCAAAAATGAATGATTCAAATTTATATGCATTTGGTTTTTCAGGAACAATTATATTTCCATTTTCATCCATATATTTTGCTTTTTTATGTGCACAATGATATGGTAATCTTTTTTTACTTATTTCACTAATTGCCTTAACATTAAATAAATTACAGTTTATATGCGATTCAGCAAATATTAATTCCCCATTTTCATTTGTCGCTTCAGATAATTCGTCTGTAATTTCCGTGTATTCAACAACTCCCGGCTTTCCATTTCTTTTGCAAAATACTCCAACTTTTTCTTTTGGATATGCTTTTACAACACTTTTTCCACCGGCTTGAACTTTTTTGTCTAGCACAACTCCTAACAAAATTGGATCAACCATATTTACCAATACATTATCAACTGGTCCTATAAATGCCCATTCTATGCCACGAACTTCCATATCGAAAATAATACCATTTCTTCTCATAGATTCGAATATTCCGCCATGTCCATCTGCTGCTTCTTTTATATGATTATTTTCATCTATTATTAATTTACCATCTTCGCTACACATTGGTAATTCGCCTTGTTTAAAGAATGTGATATAACTTTTATCATATCCAAAATAATTATTATCTTTGAAAAATTGTTCTGTTTGATCATTATTTTCTCTACTTGTCATTATATACCATGGAATTATAACACCATATTTTTCATTATTTCTTTTTAAACTATCTGTAAGAATTTCGAAAATTGATTTATCTTCTTTTAGCCCTAATTTGAAAGTTCCTTTTGGCCCATCATGACCAAGTCTTGTTCCTTGACCACCTGCCATTGTTACAACAGCATACTTTCCATTTTTTATTGCTTCTGTGCCTAAATCTTCATATTTTTTGTATTCTTCTTCTGATAGATTAGATTTGTCTACATAGTCAATTGGTTCTATTTTATCGTTTGCAAAATTTATTTCTTTTTTAGTACTTTCATATAATTCATTTATTTGATCTAAATCTATTGTTAAAATTTGATCTAAAAAATTTGCCTTGTCTTCTTCAGACATCCTTTCGTAATTTTTTAATAACTGCTCTTGGTTATGTTTTTTTAACAATTCTTCCACAGCTAGATATTTTTCTTCCATAAAATGCTCCTTTCATAAAGTATGTAAAAATTTTCTTCTATTTTTTTATATTATACCATTTTATTTATTTAGTCAACTAAAATTTTTAAATTAACAACTATGTCTTAAAGCTTCCATTGTATTTAATACTCCATCATAATTTTGTGTGATATTTTTCATATCATTTGAAACTTCTTCTACATCATAGCAATGAATTATTTTTATTTCATTATTATTATTGTTTTCTGAATTTAAAATTTGCATTAATTCATTATCTATTTTAGAAATAAATTGTTTATTTCCACCTATTATAATTGTATTTTTTCTATTATTTTTAATTGATATTTTTATTTTTTCATTAAAATTATCCTTATTTAAATAATTTATATTTAATATTTTATCTTTATTTTTTATATTTAATTTGTTTAATATTTCTTCAAAATCTTCTTTCCTTAGTTTTTCAAAAATTGTGGTTACTTCAACATCCTCATTTACCTCATTGTTAATATATGGTAATAACATTACAGATAAATGTATATCACTTACATAAAAATTACATATTTTTTTTATGTTCAGTTGTTCCACATTTTTCATTTTTTCGCCTCCTAATTTTTTATAAATTCTTTATATGGAAAATTTTACCAATTCGTTACAAATATGTCAATAATATTACAAATAAATCGTTCCCCTTATTTCGACATAGTTTTCGACATTTTTGTTTTTATTTTTTTATTGAATATTATTTTATTTGATTTTATTTGATATTTTTTTCATTTTTTTATAAAATTTTTTCCTATAGTGTATATTTTTTTTATTTTAGTAAATAATTTTAATAAAAGATTTTATTTTGTATTTTTGTAAATGTAATAATTACTATTTATACATAACTATTAGTAACTAAGGAGGATTTATGAAAAATTTAAAAAAATTATTTATACTTTTTTTATTATTAACACTATTTATTGTAGTTTCCGCAATATCATACGTATCTGCAGTATCAGAAAATATTTCTAATGGTGTATTTAGATTACATGTAATAGCAAACAGTGATACTGATGATGATCAAAACCTTAAATATATTGTTAGAGATAATTTAATTAATTATATGAACTCTTTAACATCAAATGCTATATCAAAAACTGAAGCTATAGAAATTGCAAAACAACATGAAAATGAATTTTATGATATTGCTAAAAAAACAATTCAAGAAAATGGTTATAATTATGATGTTAAAATTAATATAGGAAATTTTTATTTTCCTACTAAATATTATGGAGATATTTCTTTACCTGCAGGTTATTATGATGCGCTCAGAGTTGAAATTGGACAGGCAAAACGGTCAAAACTGGTGGTGCGTAATGTTTCCTCCATTATGTTTTGTTGATGTTTCCTCAGGTATTGTTCCTTCAGAATCAAAGGAAAATTTAAAAGAAAATATATCTAATGAAGAATTTGCTTTAATAAGCAATGTTTCAAGCCCTGAACTTAATTTCAAGTTTAAATTAGTTGAATTTTTCAACAAACGTTTTAATTAATTTTATTATTTATTTTAAAAAAATGGGAGGTTTAATTTCCATTTTTTTATTAATTCTATTAATATTTTTCAATTTTGTATTGTAAAAGATTTGTTTTTATGTTATAAACTATAGTGGTTAATTTTTTATAATAAAATTTAATATATACATTAGTATATAATATACATATATTAGGGGGTAATCTTTTGGAAAAATTAGTTATAAAAGGTGGTACTCCTCTTAAAGGAGAAGTAACCATTAGCGGAGCAAAAAACGCAGCAGTAGCAATATTACCAGCTGCTCTACTTATAAACGGAAAATGTACTATTGAAAATTTACCAAATATTAGTGATGTAAAACTTTCTTGTGAAATATTGTCAAAATTAGGTGCAAAAATAGAATGGATTGATAATAATACAATTACAATAGACACAACAAATGTATGTGAGCATCAAGCTCCTATTGGTTTAACAAGCAAATTTAGAGCATCTTATTATTTAATTGGTTCATTACTTGGAAGATGCAAAAAAGCAGAAGTTGGCTCTCCAGGTGGATGTAATTTAGGATCAAGACCTATAGACCAACATATTAAAGGATTTGAAGCACTTGGAGCTACCGTAAAAGTTTCTAATGGAAAAATCAAAGCATCAGCTGATAAATTAGTTGGAACATCTATTTATTTAGATATGGTTTCTGTCGGAGCAACAATTAATGTAATGCTTGCAAGTGTTTTAGCAGAAGGAACTACAATAATTGATAATGCGGCCAAAGAACCTCATATTGTTGATGTTGCAAACTTTTTGAACACTATGGGTGCAGATATTCGTGGTGCAGGAACTGATGTAATAAAAGTAAATGGTGTTAAAGAATTAAAAGGTGGAGCTACATATTCAGTTGTTCCTGATCAAATTGAAGCAGGAACTTTTATGCTTGCTGCCGTAGCTTCTAAAGGAGATATACTAATTAAAAATTGTATAACAAAGCACTTGGAATGTTTAACTGCTAAAATAATAGAAATTGGCGGAAATGTTGAAGAAGATGGAGATACTCTTCATGTTTGGTGTAACAAAAGACCACAAAAAGCAAATATAAAAACATTACCATATCCAGGTTTCCCTACGGATTTACAACCACAAATGGGTGTTGCACTTTCTATTGCTAATGGAACAAGTATTATTAATGAAAGTATTTGGGAATCCAGATTTCAATATACAAATGAATTAAATAAAATGGGAGCTAAAATAACTGCTCAGGGTAAAACCGCAATATTTGAAGGTGTTGAAAAACTATATGGTGCTCCAGTATATGCAACAGATCTACGTGCTGGTGCTGCATTAATTATTGCAGGTATTATAGCTGAGGGAACTACAGAATTATATAATTTATCACATATAGATAGAGGATATGAAAATATTGAAGATAAATTTAGAAATTTAGGAGCAGACATTACACGTGTTAATGAATAAATTTTAAACCACAAATGTTAAAAAGAGGAGTAGAAAATGTTTAGATTTTGTAGCTTATTTAGTGGAAGCTCTGGTAATTGTTTATTTGCTCAAACAGATAAAACAAAGATATTAATTGACTGTGGCGAAAGTGCTAAAAAAATTGTTAATTCACTTTCAGAAATTGATGTTGATATAAAAAGTATAGATGGTATTCTTATATCTCATGAACATATAGATCATGTAAAAAGCTTGGGGACACTTGCAAAAAAATATGATTTACCTGTTTATATTAATAAAGAAACTTTTGAGGCACTTTCTGATCAAAAAGAAAAAATAAAACAAGAAAACATTAATTTTTTTGATTTTACAAAAAATTTTTTTATTGGAGATTTGGAAATACATCCATTCTCTACACCACATGATGCCGCAAATCCATGCGGCTTTAATATTTTTAATAATAATAAAAAAATAAGTATTGCAACAGACTTAGGTCATATTACGCCAGAAATAATTTCCACACTTGAAAATAGTAAATTTATTTTATTAGAATCAAATTATGATCCTAATATTTTAAAATGTTCATCATATCCATATTTATTAAAAGAAAGAATTTCTGGTCCTAATGGGCATCTTTCAAATGAATTAGCTGGTAAAACAATTTCACATTTAATGAATTATGGACTAGAAACCGCAATGCTTGGACATTTAAGTAAAGAAAATAATTTTCCAGAATTAGCTTATAAAACTGTAATGGAAGAAATTATTAATGATAAAAATACTAATCAAATAAATCTTTCTATTGCAAGCAGATTTAATACATCACCATTTATTGATATTATTTAATTTTATAAGGAGTTTTTATAATGGTTCATATTGATATAATATGTGTAGGAAAAATAAAAGAATCATATTTAAGGGATGCTATAGAAGATTATAGTACTCGACTTTCTAAATATTGTTTATTAAATATTACAGAATTAATTGATGAAAAAATACCAAATAATCCAAGTGATAAAGAAATTGAAGCTGTAAAAATAAAAGAAGGATTAAATATAATTTCTAAATTAAAAAAAGATACATATATAATTAGTTTAGATTTAAAAGGAAAGCAATATTCTTCTGAAGACTTTTCAAAAGAAATAGAAAATATTTCTTTAAATTTTAATAGCTCTATAACATTTATTATTGGTGGTTCTCTTGGATTAGCTGAAGATGTTATAAAAAAATCTGATAAATTAATTTCATTTTCTAAAATGACTTTTCCTCATCAATTATTTAGAGTATTTTTATTAGAACAAATTTATAGAGCATTTAAAATATTAAATAATGAAAATTATCATAAATAAAAAATTTTTAATTTTGCAGAGAAATATAAAAATATTAAATTATATTTATTTATTTTTGTCTATTGGGGGAGACAAGAAGAATTAATAAATTGATTTAAATTTTTTAGAAATTTTTAAGACTTATAATATGGGGCATTAATTTTATACTTCTCTACAAAATTAAAAATTTTTTATTTATGCCTCATCTTAAAATATATTACATCCGTTATTTTTTATTGTCAAGAAATTTCCATCGACAAATTATTACATAAAATTACAAACAATAATTGAAACAATCATACTAACAAAATCAGCAGCAAGTGCAGCAATTATTATTCCTCTTGTTCTTTTTATTTGCACACAACTTGTATAAATAGCAATTATATATAATGTGGTTTCTGTTGACCCCATTACTGAAGATGCGATATTTCCTATTTTTGTATCAACGCCATAATTTTTCATAATATCTGTCGCTATTGCCATTGCACCACTTCCTGATATTGGTCTTAAAAAAACTAATGGCATTATTTCCTTTGGAAAATTAAAAATTTTTAATATTGGGAAAAAAATATTTATTAATAAATCTAATATTCCAGATACTCTCAATGCGCCAATAGCAATAAATAATCCCAGCAAAGTTGGAAATAAATTAATTACAATTTTTCCTCCCTCTTTTGCACCTTCAATAAAATTATCAAATACATTATTTTTTTCTATAAAACTATATCCCACTATTATTAAAATAAAAACTGGAATTGCATAAATAGATAAATTATTAATAAATATCATTTTTTATTTTTTCCTTTTAATTAATATTTTTGTCACAAAAACACCTGTAATTACAGAACATATACTTGCACACCAAATAGGAAAAAAAATTGATGTTGGATTTTTTGAATTTAATGAACTTCTAATTGCAATAACAGTTGTTGGAATTATTTGTAATGACGCTGTGTTAATTACTATAAATAACATCATAGAATTAGAAAGTGTTTTTTTATCTTTATTTATTTCTTGCAGACTTTCCATTGCTTTTATTCCTAAAGGTGTTGCAGCATTTCCTAATCCTAAAATATTTGCTACAATATTCATTGAAATTTCTTTTTTTATTTTTTTATTATTTTTTATTTCTGGAAATATTTTTTTTATAACAGGATCTAAAATTTTTGATATTTTTTCTATAATATTACTTTTTAATGCAATTTGCATAATACCATTCCACAAACAAATTGTTCCAAAAAATGTAATGCTTAATTCAACAGCAGATTTTGCTGAAGAAAAAATTTGATTACTTACATTTTCTATATTTCCAGAAAAAAAGGAATATATTATTGAAATAATTATAAATACTGGCCAAATTTTATTTAGCATTTTTTATTCTCCTATTTTATTCTTTTTAATTATATTCATATTTATTTTTTATTATTACTTTACTAATTTACATTTTTTGGAAATTACATCAATTTTTGTTGTAATTTGTCTTTTTTTGTGATAAAATAATACTGTATTAAATTTTGGAGGTAGTAAAGTATGAAATCAACAGGTATTGTTAGAAGGTTAGATGAATTGGGAAGAATTGTTATTCCTATTGAAATCAGAAATAAATTCAATATTTCTGAACGCGATCCAATAGAAATATATGTTGATGGATCTAATATTAT
The DNA here is from genome assembly GCA_002633185.1 of Lachnospiraceae bacterium Phil5. Lineage (GTDB taxonomy): Bacteria > Bacillota > Clostridia > TANB77 > CAG-508 > CAG-492. The sequence continues at coordinate 224,424 of NWBM01000003.1, read as the reverse complement.
TTTAAGTAAATATGAAGTTACTTGTATTTTTTGTGGAAATAATAAAAATCTAATTGAATATAAAGATAAAAATATTTGTAATTCATGTTTAAAAAAATTGTCTAACACCTTAAAAAAATAAAAAAAATAGTAATATTATTTTTAAAATAATATTACTATTTTTTTATTTATTAATAAATTTAATGTAAATATCATTTTTATTTACTCCTCTATCTTTTGCAATTTTTTTAATTATTTCTTTTTTTTCAATATTTTGTTTTTCATAATATTTGTAATGTTCATCAAGCGACATATTATTTAATAAATTTTTTAATTCCTCACCTGAATTATTTTTTTCATTTCCTTCTATTAAAATTATTATTTCACCTTTTTGTTCAAATGAATTATTTATTAATTCACTTATTTTTCCCCTAATAAATTCTTCATGAATTTTTGTTAATTCTCTTGCTAAAACAATATTAACATCACCAATTTCTTCATAAATATCTTTGAGTGTATTATTAATTTTATGTGGTGCTTCATATAATATTATTGTTTTATTTTCTATTTTTATTTCTTCAAATTTATTTTTTCTTAATTTTTTATTTAATGGTAAAAATCCATAAAAAACAAATTCCCTTGTATTTAATCCAGAACAAATTAATGCATTAATTAATGCACATGCACCTGGTATTGGAATAATATTTATTTTATTTTTTATTGCTTCTTTAACAATTTCTTCTCCAGGATCTGAAATTGCTGGAGTTCCTGCATCCGTAATCAATGCGATATTCTCTCCATTTAATATTTTTTCAATTAATAATTCACTTTTAACATCTTCATTGTGTCTGTGATAACTAATTAATGGTTTAGATATTTGTAAATGATTTAACAATTTTAAACTATGTCTTGTATCTTCTGCAGCAATAATGTCTACATTTTTTAATGTTTCTACTGCTCTATAAGTTATATCATCTAAATTTCCAATTGGTGTTGCAACTAAATATAATTTTCCTTTTTCCATTTTTCCTCCTTTATAATTATATTAAAAATAATTTTGGGAAATGTCCCCCAAAAACAAAATTATTTATATGTAGTGAAGCGCGCAGTTTGGCGCCCCAAGCTTCATGTCTTCTACAGAAATACAGCGCCAGTAAGCAAAACGAAATATAAATAATTTTGTTTTTATTCAATTTTATTATTTATTATATATTTTTAAAATATCATCCGTATATTCTCCATTTTCTTTATAAATATATAATGGTGCAATTACTTTAGAAAATTGGCCGCCATTTTTTACAGCTTTAATTAATACTAATTTTGCTTCTTCAGAATTTATTTTTGAATAAACAAATTGAATTTTTTTAGGTTCAATTTTATTTGTTTTTAATGCGTACATTATGTCTGATAATCTTTCTGGTCTGTGTACTAAATATAGTGTTCCTTTATCTTTTAATATTTCTTTACTTGCTTTAATAAAATCAAATATATCTGCCATTACTTCATGTCTTGAAATTAAATTTTTTTCATCGCAACTTTTTCTACCTGTATTTATTTTTTTATATGGTGGGTTTGAAATTACAACATCACAACTGTCTCTTGGTATATATTTTAAAATATTTTTTACATCACAATTAATTATATTAAACTTATTTTTTAAATTATTTAATTCTATACTTCTATTTGCCATGTCTGCAACTTCTTCTTGTATTTCTATTCCCGTTATTTTTTTTATATTTTTTTTTGCTAATAATAGAAAACCAATAATTCCTGTTCCTGTACCTAAATCTACTACGTTTGCGTTGTTTTTTATATCACATGCAAAATTCGCTAAAATTACACTATCTATTCCAAAACAAAATCCTTTTTTATTTTGAATTATTTTATAATTATTTATTTGTAAATCATCTATTCTTTCATTTTCTTTTAAAATTTTAATCACCTCTTATGGAACTTTTTTTTTAATATTTAATATTATATAATAAAATGGCAAAAAATTAAAGATTATTTAATAATTTTATTATTTTTTATTTGGAAGTGAAAATATTTATGAATAAAAATATTTATAATAATTGTAAAAAAAACAAAAAAAATAAATTTACTTTTTCAGAAAAAAAAGAAAATACATTAAAATCTCTTTCTGAAGTTGAATTTTTTTTACGTGATTTTAATAGATTTAAAAATTATATAAAATTATATAAAATCTTAAAATAATAATATATTATTATTTTAAGATTTTTTATTATTTATTTTAGTTATAATTTTCAAAAAATAATAATATTATTCTTCCAATTTAAAATACTCCTCAGATAAATTAATATTTCCAAAATAAATATTATCTTTTCCATTTATTAATATTTTTACAGAATCAATTTCTGTTAATTCAGTAAGAGTATCAACAATGCAATAAATAATTTTTAATTCATTTATATTTTCATTATTTATTTTTTCTAAGAATTTCTCATTAAAATCTATTATTGCACAATTTTTATTTATTTCAATATTATTAATATTTATTTCTCTTGAACAGCCTGTTGTTAATAATTCATTATTAGGTCCTTTTATCCATAAATTTAATAATTCTTTATATGGATTTTCTAATAATTTTTTAGAATCTATTATTCTGCTTTCTACTTCAATTTCTCCTGTATTTTTATTAATAAAATATAAAGAAATAGATGTATTTCTTAATTGTGTATCTGTTATTTCTTCTTCCGGAATTATTTCTTGTACATTATTTATAACTTCTTCATCACTATTAATGAATGACCATAAAATTATTAATAATATTACCAATAAAATTACCGCAGAAATAATAATTATTTTTTTATTAATTTTTATTTTTTTCATATTATTAATCTCCTTATTTTTCTCTTAATTTATTTTATTATCAACACGTCCAATTTAGAACTTTTTAATTAATTTTTTATTATTAATAATGTTCGACATTATTTGACAAAATCTGTATTTAAAGATACAATAAGGTTTGAAATTTATACATTTTAAGGAGGTTCATCTTAAGTCATGAACAATTTATTACACATAGGTCTTGACGTAGGTTCAACAACTGTTAAAATAGTTGTTTTAGACGAAAATTTAGATATATTATATGAGGACTATAAACGTCACTTTTCAGATACAAAAAATACAATTTGTAATGTTTTACAAGATTTGATTAAAAAATATCCAGACAATGTTTACACTATTGCTTTAACAGGTTCAGGTGCAATGTCTGCAGCTAATTTTTTAGATTTACCATTTATACAAGAAGTAATTTCGTGTAAACGATCTGTAGAAAAATATATTCCATCAACTGATGTTGTTATTGAACTTGGTGGAGAAGATGCAAAAATTATTTATTTTGATAAATTTATTGAACAACGTATGAATGGAACTTGTGCAGGTGGTACAGGTGCTTTTATAGATCAAATGGCTTCATTATTAGATACAGATACTGCCGGATTAAATGAATTAGCTAAAAATTATAAAACAATTTATCCCATTGCTTCAAGATGCGGTGTTTTTGCAAAAACTGATATTCAACCACTTTTAAATGAGGGTGCTGAAAAAGAAGATATTGCTGCATCAATTTTTCAGGCAGTTGTAAATCAAACAGTAAGTGGATTAGCTTGCGGAAGGCCAATTAGAGGTAATGTTGCATTTTTGGGTGGACCATTAAATTATTTATCAGAATTAAGAAATAGGTTTATTGAAACATTAAATTTAAAAGATGATCAAGTTATTGTTCCAAATCAAGCTCATTTATTCGTAGCAAAAGGAGCAGCCCTTGATTCCGTAGAATATTCAAAAATTACACCACAAAAATTAGCAAGTAAAATTGATGTTTTACGAAACTCGCATGATAAAACAACTATGCCTTTAAACCCTTTATTTGCAATTGATGCAGAATATGAAGATTTTAAATTAAGACACAGCAAAAATACTGTAGATAAAGAAGATTTGTCTACTTATTCTGGAGATTGTTATATTGGAATAGATGCTGGTTCAACAACAACAAAATTAGTTTTAATTGATAAAAACGGAAAATTATTATATTCACTATACGGAAGCAATGAAGGTAATCCTTTAAACAGTGTAATAAATATGTTAAAAAAATTATACTCAGAATTACCTAACACTGCAGTAATACGCTATTCAGGTGTTACAGGTTATGGTGAAAAATTAATTCAAACAGGTTTAAATATAGATTTAAATGAAATTGAAACAATAGCACATTATACTGCTGCTAAAGAGTTTATGCCAAATGTAACAAGTATTGTTGATATTGGCGGACAAGACATGAAATATATAAAAATAAAAAACGGAACAATAGACAATATTTTGTTAAATGAAGCTTGTTCTTCTGGTTGTGGATCATTTATCGAAACATTTGCTAAAAGCCTAAATCTTTCAATAAATGAATTCGTAAATTCTGCTATTGAAGCCAGAAATCCAGTTGATTTAGGTTCGAGATGTACTGTTTTTATGAACTCAAAAATAAAACAAGCACAAAAAGAAGGTTATACTGTAGGTGATATTTCTGCAGGACTTTCTTATTCCGTAATTAAAAATGCAATTCAAAAAGTAATGAAAATTAGAGATATGAATTCATTAGGCGATAATATTGTTGTTCAAGGTGGAACATTCTATAATGATGCAGTTTTAAGAGCTTTTGAATTAATTGTTGAAAAACATGTAATTCGCCCAGATATTTCCGGATTAATGGGTGCATATGGAATTGCCCTTCTTGCTAAACAACAATATGAATCAAACATGGATATGGAATATCATTCTAAAATATTAAAATTAAATGAATTAGATAATTTAAAAATAGAAACATCTCATGTTCGTTGCGGACGTTGCGAAAATCATTGTTTATTAACTATAAATAAATTCAATGATGGAAGTAAATGTATTACTGGAAATAGATGTGAAAAAGGTGAAGGAATAATAAACAATAAAACCGAATTACCTAATTTAGTTAAATATAAATATAACAGAACTTTTAATTATGAACCTTTACAGGCTTTAGATGCAAAGAGAGGAACAATAGGAATCCCTAGGGTTTTAAACATGTATGAAGATTATCCTTTTTGGTTTACTTTTTTAACAAACCTAGGTTTCAGAGTAATTATTTCTGAAAAAAGTAATAGAAAAACATATGAAAAGGGTATTGAATCAATGCCATCTGAATCTGTATGTTACCCTGCAAAACTTTCACACGGACATATTATTAGTTTAATTAATTCCGGAATTAAAACAATATTTTATCCATGTATTCCGTATTCTAGAAAGGAATATAAAGATTCAAATAATCACTATAACTGCCCTATAGTTACTTCTTATCCTGAAGTTTTAAAAAATAATGTTGAAGATTTGACCGAAAAAAGTATTAATTTTTTAAATCCTTTTCTTCCATTTGATGCTAAAAAATTAGCTGCAACAATATTAGATTTACCTGAATTTAGTCAATATAATTTTACTAAAAAAGAATTAATATATGCAGCTAAGGAAGCTGAAAAAGAGTATCAAAATTATAAGAATGATATTAGAAAAAAAGGCGAAGAAACTCTAGAATATTTAAAAAATAATAATATTAATGGAATAGTTTTAGCAGGAAGACCATATCATATGGATCCAGAAATTAATCATGGTATAGATACATTAATTACAAGTCTAGGGCTTGCTGTATTAACAGAAGATAGTGTTTGTCATCTTACAACAAATAGAAAACCTTTACGAGTTGTTGATCAATGGACTTATCATTCTAGATTATATAATGCCGCTGATTTTGTTGGCAGAACAGATAATCTCGAACTTGTTCAACTTAATTCTTTTGGATGCGGTGTTGATGCTGTTACAACAGATCAAGTTGAAGAAATTTTATCTAGCTATGGAAAAATGTATACTCTTATTAAAATTGATGAGGTAAATAACCTTGGAGCCGTAAGAATCCGTATTCGTTCATTACTTGCTAGTATGAATAAAAGATTAGCTGCGAAACTTGAAAAAGGCGATGGAGATTATAGTGTTAAGAGAAAAATATTTACTAAAGAAATGAAAGATAAGTATACAATTTTGTGTCCAATGATGGCACCTGTACATTTTGAATTAATCGAGACAGCCGTAAAAGCTTCTGGATATAATTTTGAGGTGTTACGTGAATGTACAAGCAATACTGTTGAAACAGGCTTAAAATATGTCAATAATGATGCGTGTTATCCCTCTATCTTAGTTGCAGGTCAAATGATTGAAGCACTTGAATCTGGTAAATATGATGTAAATAAAACAGCATTAATTATCTCTCAAACTGGTGGAGGATGTAGGGCAACAAATTATATTGGATTTATTAGAAAAGCTCTTAAAGATGCTGGTTTCCCTAATGTTCCAGTTCTTTCATTTAATGTTGTTGGTATGGAAAAAATGCCAGGATTTAAAATAACTCTTCATTTAATTGAAAGACTTTTAAAGGTATGTGTATATGCTGATTTACTTCAAAAATTAGCCTCAAAAAATAGAGCTTATGAAGTTAATTATGGAGAAACAGATGAAGTATTTGCTAATTGGATGGAAAAATGTCAAAAATTAATTGAAAAATCATCAATGAAAGAATTTAAAAAGAGTATTTATGATATGGTTGAAGATTTTGAAAAAATTGAAATTGATACATCTATCCCTAAACCTAAAGTAGGAATTGTTGGTGAAGTATTAATTAAATATCATCCTTTTGGTAATAATTATATTATTGATAAATTAGAAAAAGAAGGTGCAGAAGTAATTTTACCTGATTTTATGGGATTTTTAAAATTTATTTGTACTCATAAAATTACATTTAATAAATTAATTAAAACCGGAAATTTAAAAGCAAACATTTTTAAAACAGCTATTAAATTAATTGATATTATTGAAAAAGATGAAATAATTGCTTTAAATAAATCTAAAAAAGGATATTTACTTCCATGTAATATATGGAAGTTAGAAGATAAAGTAAAAGATATTTTATCAATTGGAAATCAAACTGGAGAAGGATGGTTTTTAACTGCAGAAATGATTGAATATATTGAACATGGAATACCTAATATTGTTTGTGTTCAGCCATTTGCTTGTTTACCAAATCATGTTGTAGGTAAAGGTGTAATTAAAACTATTCGTTCAAAATATCCTAATGCAAATATTACTCCAATTGATTATGACCCTGGAGCTAGTGAAACAAATCAAACTAACAGAATTAAATTGATGATGACTGTTGCTAAAGATAATTTGAAAAATACTTTGGATAATAATTTCAAAAATAATTAAATAATTTAATAAATATATAAAATATTATTTTAATAAAAAAATTGCAATTAAAAAATTGCAATTTTTTTTGGCGGAGGATGAGGGATTTGAACCCTCGCGGCCCTTAACGAACCCTAACAGTTTAGCAAACTGTCCCCTTCAGCCACTTGGGTAATCCTCCATTTTAGCTGAATTTAATTTTTAATATTTGTAAAAAAATAAAAGATAAATGTACAAACTTGCATGCACATTTATCTTTTTTCTTTTGCAAGTTTGGCGGAGAGGGTGGGATTCGAACCCACGGTAGGCTACAAACCTACGCCAATTTTCAAGACTGGTGCCATAAACCAACTCGACCACCTCTCCGTTTGTTTAGCAACAAATATATATTAGCACATTTCTTCAGTCTTTGTCAATAGAAAATATTGATTTTTTATTAATTTTACTACAGTTTAACACTTTTAATTAACTATTTTTTACTAAATCCATTATTCTTTCTAAATCTTCATTTGATGAGTATTGAATAATTATTTTTCCACTTCTCTTCCCTGCTTCTAATCTTACTTTTGTACCAAAATATCCTTGGAATGTATTTTCTAAATCTGATATTATTGCATCACGTTTTGGATCTCTTGGCTTTGAGTTTTTACGCGGATTTACTTGTTTTTCAACCTCTTTTGTATTTTGGCCTCTTTTAATAACATTTAATGCCGCTTGGTATTGTTCATCGGGATTATCATATCCTAATAATGCACGTGCATGTGTTTCTGTTAATTGACCTTGAATTGTTAAGTCCATAACACGTGGATCTAGATTTAATAATCTTAATGTATTTGCAATTGAGCTTCTTCCTATCCCCAATGTTTCTGATAGTTGTTGTTGTGTTAAATTATATTCATCTATTAATTCTCTAAATCCTCTTGCTTTTTCAATTGGATTTAAGTCCTCTCTTTGAATGTTTTCTATTAATGCAATTTCTTTATTTTTTCTTTCTGTATCATCTCTAACAATACAAGGAATTTCATCTAAACCGGCTTTTTTAGATGCTCTCCATCTTCTTTCTCCTGCTACTATTTCATAGTATTTGTCTTTCTTTGTAACAATAATTGGTTGAATTACGCCATATCTTTTAATAGATTCCGCTAATTCATCAATACTTTCATCATTAAAATTTCTTCTTGGTTGATTTATGTTTGGCTCTATATCTATTACTTTTAATTTATGTACTATTTCTTCTCCTTCTTTTATGTCAACCTGGTTGTCGTTATCTAATATATTATTATCATTAAATAAAGCTCCTAAACCCTTTCCTAAACCTGTCATTTTAGCCATAATTATCCTCCTTTTCTATCTCATATGTCTTGCTTTGCCTTCATTAATTTTTAATAATTCTTTGGCAAATTTTTCGTAACATTTTGCACCTTTTGATCTTGTATCATACATACAAATAGGCATTCCATAGCTTGGTGCTTCGCTTAATTTAACGTTCCTTGGGATAACTGTTTTATAAACTTTATCTCCAAAATAATTTTTAACTTCCTTTACAACTTGATTTGATAAGTTTGTTCTTGCATCATACATAGTTAATAATGCGCCTTCAATTGATAAGGTCTTATTCATTCTCTTTTTTACCAAATTAATTGTATTAATAAGTTGTCCTAATCCCTCCAATGCATAATATTCACATTGAATTGGTATTAAAACACTATCTGAAGCTGTAAACGCATTTAATGTTACAATTCCTAGTGATGGTGGACAATCAATTATAATGTAATCATATTGATCCTTTATTTTATCTATTTTTTCTTTTAGTCTATATTCTCTTTCATTTACAGAAACTAATTGAACCTCTGCACCTGCAAGATTTATGTTAGATGGACAAACATCCAAATTCTTCATTTCAGCTTTTTGTATAGTATTTTCAATTTCAACGCCTTCAACAAGTACATCATATACTGAATATTGAACTGATTTATCAACACCTACACCACTTGTTGCATTCCCTTGAGGATCTGTATCTATTAATAAAACACGTTTATTCTTTTTAGCTAGAGATGCGCTTAAATTAACGGCTGTTGTAGTCTTTCCAACCCCACCTTTTTGGTTTGCTACTGATATTACTTTTCCCACTTTTTTTACCTCCATCCTTTGTTTATTATATACAATATAATATAAAATTTTTGATTGGATGTCAATAAACTTATTTACATATTATGGAAAATTTTTATATTTTTTTCGATATTTTTTTAAATATTTTTTCTATACACAAATCATATTTTTTGTCAATATGTTTTTGGAATGTTTTTTAAAAATGTTTTTCAAAAAGTTCTTTACGAAACATTTTTAAAAAATACTTGAAAATACTTGACAAGAAGATTTTTTTATGTATGGATTTTTTTACTTTTTATTGTATTGGATCCTTGGATGGAGTACCCGCTTTTCTTGGAAATTTGTTTGGAGTGTTTTTTATCTTTTTAATTAGAATGATATTTCTAGTTATATCTGAATTAGGCAATTGAAATTCATCTATTTTTTCAATAACGCCACCTAAGACTTCTAATGCCTTTTTAGAAGCCTTGATTTCATCTGAAATATTTGAACCTTTCATACATATACAATATCCCCCAACTTTTACAAAAGGTAACATATATTCCAATAAAATATTCAAAGACGCAACAGCTCTAGAAGTAGCATAATCAAATTGTTCTCTATATTCTTTATCTTGTGCTACTTCTTCAGCTCTTCCATGCCTTGTTTTAACATTATTTAATTCTAATTCATCACACACATTATCCAAAAACAATATCCTTTTATTTAAAGAATCTTCTAATAAAACCCTAACATCGTCTCTTAAAATTGCGACAGGAAGGCCCGGAAAACCAGCTCCTGTGCCTACGTCAACGATTTTAGAATTTTCTTTTATATACTTATTTATAGTTAAAGAATCAACAAAATGCTTTAAAATTACCTCATTTGGTTCGGTAATTGCAGTTAAATTAATTTTATTGTTCCAGTCTAATAGCAAATTCATATATTTAAAAAACTGTAATGCTTCTTTATCTGATATATCTAATTGGTACGTTTTAACCAAATCTTTAAATTTAGCTGAAAATTCATTTAATTCCATATATTATTCCTCACTTTTGCTACGATTTTGTTCAATATATATTAATAAAACATTTACATCTGCAGGTGAAACGCCTGATATTCTTGATGCTTGTCCTATTGATAATGGCTTAATCTTATCAAGTTTTTGTCTTGCCTCTAGGCGTAATCCTTTAATTGCAGAATATACTATATCTTGTGGTATCTTTTTATTTTCCAATTTTTTAAATTTCTCTACTTGAGCTTCTTGTAATTTTATATATCCTTCATATTTAACTTGAATTTGAACTTCTTCTATTACTTCATCTGATAATTCTGGTCTATTTACATCAATTTCTTTTAATTTTTCATAGTTTAATTCAGTTCTTTTTAGCAAGTCCACAAGCTTGATACCACCTGATACTGTAGAAGAATCGTTGTTTTTCAGTATTTCATTTAGCTTATCACTTGGTTTAATTGTAGTAGTTTTTAAACGCTCAATTTCTTTTGCAATATCTTCTCTTTTTTGACAAAAATTCTTATATCTTTCATCAGAAATCAAACCAATTTCGTGTCCAATATCAGTCAATCTTAAATCAGTATTGTCTTGTCTTAATAAAAGCCTGTACTCAGCTCTAGAAGTCATCATTCTGTATGGTTCATTGGTTCCTTTTGTAACAATATCATCAATTAAAACACCAATATATGCTTGTGATCTATCTAATATGACTGGATCTTTTCCTTTAAGTTTAAGAGCAGCATTAATTCCTGCAATTAAGCCTTGTGAGGCTGCTTCTTCATATCCAGATGTACCATTAATTTGACCAGCAAAAAATAGATTTTCAATTGTTTTATGCTCAAGACTTAACTTTAATTCTTCAGGATTAATGCAATCATATTCAATAGCATATGCAGGACGTGTAAACTCTACATGCTCTAAGCCTGCAATAGATCTATACATTTCAATTTGTACATCTTCTGGTAAAGAGGAACTCATACCTTGAACATACATTTCATCAGTATTTCTTCCCATTGGTTCAATAAATATTTGATGTCTTTCTTTATCAGCAAATCTTACTACTTTATCTTCAATTGATGGACAATATCTTGGCCCTGTACCCTCTATTCTTCCAGAATAAAGTGGAGATCTATGTAGATTTTTTCTTATTATTTCATGTGTTTTACTGTTTGTATAAGTTAAATAACATGGCAATTGTTCAGTGTTTTGATCTATTTTATCTTCAAAAGAAAATGGTAACAATTTATCATCTCCCTCTTGAATTTCCATCTTAGAAAAATCTACTGTTCTTCTATTAATTCTAGCTGGTGTACCTGTTTTAAATCTAAATATTTCAATTCCCAAATTCTTTAAACAATCTGATAATTTAACTGATGGGAATACTCCATCTGGCCCACTTTCAAAAGAAACTTCACCAATATGTATTTTTCCTTTTAAATATGTTCCTGTTGCAACAATTATAGAATCTACATCATATATAGCTCCAACGTTTGTTTCTATTGCTTTTACTTTTCCATCTTCTACTTTAATATCAACTATTTCAGCTTGTTTTAAATATAGATTTTCTTGTTTTTCAATTGTATGTTTCATTTCCATTTGATACATTTTTCTATCAGCTTGTGCTCTTAGTGAATACACAGCAGGTCCTTTAGAAGTGTTTAACATACGTAATTGAATAAATGTTTTATCAATATTCTTACCCATTTCACCTCCAAGGCAATCAATTTCTTTTACTAAATGTCCTTTTGAGCTTCCACCAATATGTGGATTACATGGCATATTTGCTAAAGCTTCAAGACTAATAGAAAATAATAATGTTTTCATTCCCATTCTTGCTGCAGCTAAAGCAGCTTCGCAACCTGCATGTCCTGCCCCAATTACTGCTACATCAAATTTTCCTCCATTATAACTCATAATCTTACTCCTTTTTGTTTACATAATTTATTTTCTTTTTATTTTGATTTTTTATTCAATTTTTAATCTTATGTGACATGTTATATTTCTTTTATATTAAACCGTCTTATTTTTTATTTTCATGCTTCATTTTTATATCATTTGTATAGTTTATAAATTTGACTTAATTATATTTTTAATAAAATTATTTTTTTAAATTTTATGTATCAAAAAATTATTTTCCAAGACAAAATTTTGAAAAAATTTCATTAATTATGTCTTCAGATACATCTTCACCTGTTATTACAGATAAATCTATTAAAATTTGTTTTATTGGAATACTGATAATATCAATAGGAAAATTATTTTCTATTGAATTCATTGCTTCCTCAACACTATTTATAGCTTTATCTATTTGATTTTTATGTCTGATATTTGTAATTACAACACCATCATTCATATCAATCTCATTGTTGCTATACATTTTTTCAATTAAGTCATATAGTTCATCTATTCCTTCCCCATTTTTTGCAGATATTTTTAAAATATTATTTGAACTGCTACATATTTTCTCATTATTTTCTAAATGAATATCATCAATATCTATTTTATTTAATAATATAATTGAATTTTTATTTTTTATTATTTCTAATATTTCATAATCTTCTTCATCTAAATCTTTTGATGCATCAAAAATAGCAATAATTAAATCGGCGCCTTCTGCTAATTTTAATGCTCTATTTACACCTATTTCTTCAATTTTATCTTCTGTTTTTCTTATTCCTGCTGTATCAATTAGTTTTAAAGGAATACCTTTTATATTAACAAACTCCTCTATTGTATCTCTTGTAGTTCCTGCATATTCACTTACAATAGCTCTTTCTTCTTTCAATATTGTATTTAATAAAGATGATTTCCCAGCATTTGGTTTTCCTAATATAATTGTTTTAACTCCTTCTTTTAATATTTTTCCATTTTCAAAACTTTTAGAAAGTTTTATTAATTCATCTTTTATTTCATTTAGGCATACTTGCATTTTATTGTTTGTTACATCTTCAATATCATATTCCGGATAATCAATATTAGCTTCAATGTCTGCCATAATATCTAATAATTTATTTTTTATATTTTTAATTTTATTAGACAGATATCCTTCTAATTGGTTAATTGACGCTTTTGCCTCATTTTCTGATTTAGAATTAATTAAGTCTATTACAGATTCAGCTTGGGCTAAATCAATCCTTCCATTTAAAAAAGCTCTTTTTGTGAACTCTCCTGGCTCGGCTAGCTCTGCACCATTTTTTAAACACAACTCTAATATTTTTCTTAATACAATTGTACCTCCATGTGAATTAATTTCACACATATCTTCTGTTGTGTAACTCTTAGGAGCCACAAAAAATGATACTAATACTTCATCTATTTTTTGATTATTTGTAGGATCTATGATATATCCATACTTTATTATATACCCTTTTTTCTCAAAAGTGGTCGCCTTGAATGGAACAAATATTTTTTTTATAATTTCAAAGCTATTTTTTCCACTTAATCTAATTATTCCAATTCCTCCATTGCCTGTTGCCGTAGATATTGCTGCGATTGTATTTTCCATTTTTTTACTGCTGGTATTTCCAGCATTCCCCCTTTCTATTTTTAAACTATTTATGTATTTAATTAATTTATAAAAAATAAAGTCAAAGCACGATATCAGTTTATTTTTAAACTAAAATCCGAACTTTGACTTCTGATTTTTTTATTTAATTATTTTTTTGAAATAACAACCTTTCTATTTGGTTCCTCTCCAATACTATGTGTTGTTACGTATTTATTATCTTGTAATTTGCTATGTATAATTTTCCTTTCATATGCTCCCATTGGTTCTAATGTAACAGATTTTCCTGATTTTGATACTGTTTTTGCTATTTTCATTGCTAAGTTTTCTAGCGTTTCTTTTCTTTTATTTCTGTAATTTTCTATATCTAATATTACTCTTATTTTTGAATCAGTATTTTTATTTGCTATAGAAGATAATATTGTTTGTAATGAATTTAAAACATCTCCTCTATATCCAATTAATAATCCTGAATCCTCACCAGTAATATTAACCTCAATATTTTGATCTCTTATTTCAATATCATAATTAAACTTTTTATCAGATACATTGTTCAAGAAATTGTCTAAAAATTCCTTAACTCTTGATTTAGATTCCTCTAATTCTTTCTCGTCAATGATCTTAACTTCTTTTTCAGTATTAAGATTATCAATTTTTTTATTGTAATTAGGCTCTTCTTTAAGTGTTAACTCAACTTTAACAACTCTAGGTGCTAATATATCGAAGAAACTTCTTTTTTCAGTATTTTCTAAAACTTTTATATCAACCATATTTTTTGATACATTTAATTGTTTTAGACCGTTTTCAATTGCTTCATTTGTTGTTTTCCCTTGGGAAATAATACTTGTAGCCATCTTTACCCCTCCTTAGCACTTACAACTTTTTTTATAATTAATCTTTCTAAAATCATTAGAACATTACTTACAAACCAATATAAAGCTAAACCTAAAGGTGCAATAAATGCTATTGAAAGAGTCATTATAGGCATTATATATGACATACTTTTTCCCATTTGAGCTACAGCTTCTGTACTATCTAATTGCTCATCTCCATCTTTCTTATCTTCTTCTTTTTCTTTCTTTTTATTTTGAGCATTTGTAGATAATTTAATAGAGATAAATGAAGAAATTACATATAATAATGGTATAATATAAACTTTATAATCTTTTAAATTATTTTTTGGAACTTTGCTTAAGTCCAATCCTAAGAAATTCATGTTAATTCTTAGTTTTTCATAATTATTTTTTTCTTTTTCTAACTGTTCTTTATTTTCTACATTTTCTTGTAATAATAGTTCTTTGATTTTATTGTAATCTTTTTCTATTCTTGAAATTACTTCTATTTCAACATAATTTTGTTTTGATGATTCATTTTTTATTTGTTCTTTATAATTTTCTACAATTGTATTTAATTCATTGTTATCTTTAACTTTTTTCATATATGTAAGTGGTTGGCTTACTAAATAAAATACTGCTAAAATTATTATTATTTGTAATATTGCACTTAAACAACCACTAAATGGCGAAATCTTTTCTCTTTTATACAATTCCATTGTTTCTTTATTAAGCATTTCTGGATTATTTTTATATTTAAATTGTAAAGATTTTAACTCGCCTTGAATTTTGTTAGTCTTCTCCATTGATTTTTGTTGTTTAAAAGTTATTGGCAATAAAATTATTCTAAGTAAAACAGAAAATAATATTATTGCAATACCATAGTTACTTACTAATTCATATAAGAAGTTTAATAAGTAACCAAATAAATTAGAAATTGGTGATAACATCTATTTTCCTCCTTATTATTTTAATGGATCATATCCACCTTTAGAAAATGGATTGCATTTTAATATTCTTTTTACTCCTAAAAAACATCCTTTAAATACACCGTATTTTTCAACTGCTTGTACCATGTAATCCGAACATGTTGGATAATATTTGCAATGTATTCCACAAGCTGAAACAATTGGTGAAATTATTTTTTTATAAATCTTTATTAAAAAAATAATTATTTTTTTCATATTTTCCCTTTTTCAAATAAATTTGCTTTGTTAAAAAGATTTATCATGTCTTTTTGAATATCAAAAAATTCTAATTTATTTATTTCTACATTTTTATTTAATAAAAATACTATGTTATAGCCTTGAGAAATTTTATCTTTTAATAATCTAAAGTTTTCTCTTACTAATCTTTTGGCATGATTACGTTTTACTGCTTTTCCAAGCTTAGTATTAATAGCAATGCCAATAACATTTTTACTATCATTATTTCCTTTTACATATACTGTAATATATTTCCCACGATAATATGTACCTTTAGACAAAACATATTTAAATTCATAATTCTTTTTTAAAGTCTTAATTTTTCTCATTTTTCAACTCTTTAATTATTAATAATATTATAAAAAAAGCCACGAATATTTATGTGGCTATTTTTTATGCGCAGATTTTCTTTCTTCCTTTTGCACGTCTAGCCTTTAATACATTTCTACCAGATCTAGTACTCATTCTTTTAAAGAAACCATGCTCTTTCATTCTTTGTCTATTTTTAGGTTGTAAAGTTCTTTTCATATTTTGCACCTCCTATTTTTTATTAAACATTCAAGTTAATTTATATAAAGTTTCATTGGAATAAAGATTTTCCAATTTAATTAAAACTTAAATATCCGTAGTAACTAACAACATTTAGTAACGTTTCAATTATACATCATACATTCACTATATGTCAATACATATTTTAATTTTTATTATAAAGATTTTAAATAGATTAATTTTAAAAAACGTTGAAAAATAAACACTTTTCGACATTGTTCGAATTCTATTATAATGAAATAAAAAAATTTTTTCTTACACATTCTAAAACAAATCTTCTTTTGAAAAATTATTTTTAGAAATTTATTGACTATTATATATGTTTTTTGATATTATAAACAAAACAATAGGGACTGCTATATTTCAGCCGAAATCTTAACATAAAATGTAACGATTTCGAAAAAAGTTATCCACAGTTGTGGAAATTTATCAACATATGTGGATAACTATGTGGATAACTTTCAAGTCCTAGGTATTTCAAGTGTTTGGAGGATATGATTAAGATGCAAAACGAACTAAATGAACTATTAACAAAAGCAAAAGAACTTCTAAAAGAAGAAACCACAACCATATCATATGAAACTTGGATAAAGAATCTTGAAATAAAAAGCGCAGATAACGGTAATATAGTTTTAGTTGCTTCTTCTAGTTTCCAGAAAGAAGCAATTATTTCTCGTTATAGAGATTTGCTTACAAACACATTTAACTTTATTACTAATAAAGCGTGCAATATTTCAATAATTTCAAAAGATGAATTAGAAGCAGATAGTCAAGTGGATAATAATTCAAATCAAGGGTATGGAGTATCAAACCCAACTTTGAATCCTAAATATACATTTGACACTTTTGTTGTTGGTAACAATAACAGATTTGCACATGCAGCAGCATTAGCGGTTGCAGAAGCACCTGCTACATCTTATAATCCATTGTTTTTATATGGTGGTGTTGGATTAGGAAAAACTCACTTAATGCACGCAGTTGGAAACGCATTATTAAGAAAGAACAAAGATTATAATATTTTATATGTAACTTCTGAAAAATTTACTAATCAATTAATTAATTCTATTAAAGATAATAGCAATGAACAATTCAGAAATAAATATAGAAATATTGATGTTCTATTAATAGATGATATTCAATTTATTGCTGGAAAAGAGCGTGTGCAAGAAGAATTTTTCCATACATTTAATGCATTACATGAAAACGGAAAACAAATTATTCTTTCAAGTGATAAGCCACCAAAAGATATTCCATTATTAGAGGACAGGCTTAAATCTAGATTCGAATGGGGTCTTATTGCAGATATATCTAATCCAGACTATGAAACTCGT
This sequence comes from Lachnospiraceae bacterium Phil5, assembly GCA_002633185.1. GTDB lineage: Bacteria > Bacillota > Clostridia > TANB77 > CAG-508 > CAG-492. The sequence goes on along the minus strand of NWBM01000003.1, from coordinate 206,641 downwards.
TTAGCTATATTAAGAAAGAAAGCTCAATTAGATAATATAAATATTGATGATGAAATTTTATCAAATATTGCAACTAAAATAGATACCAATATTAGAGAATTAGAAGGTGCATTAAATAAATTAATAGCAAAATCATCTTTAACTAATAGTCCAATTACAGTTGAAATGGCTGAAAAAGCAATTAATGATATTATTGCACAACAAGAAAAAGTATTTTCAGCTGATTTTGTACAAGAAACAGTGGCTAAATATTTTAATATTGATGTTAAAGATTTAAGAGGATCAAAGAAAAGTAATGATGTTGCTTTTCCAAGACAAATTGCTATGTATTTATGTAGAAAAGTTGCACAAATGTCTTTACCACAAATTGGTAAGGATTTTGGTAAAAGAGATCATACCACAGTTATGCACGCATGTAAGAAAATAGAACAAGATGTAAAAGAAAATGCAAATACAAAATTAATTGTAGAAAGTATACAAACAATATTGTTATCTGACAAATAATACACAAAGTTATCCACAGGGGTGTGGATAACTTTAGGCGAACACCTTAAATTATCACTTCCCAACATATTTCGACAACAAATTACTAATAATGTTCGTAAATTTGTCAGAGTAATAATTCTTTAAAAGTCTTATGTATCAGTAGTTACATGACTTATCCACAGTGGGCTGTGGAAATCATGTGGATAACATGTGGATAAGTAAGTTATCCACAGTTAGCGATTTTCAACTGTGGATAAGTTGCAAAGTTATCCACAAAATTATCCACATCGCAAACCCTACGGAAAACTGTTATCCACATAGTTATCCACAGAATCCACAGCACCTACTACTACTACTACTAAATATATTAACTAATTATAAAGGAGAATGAACGAAATGAAAATTGTATGTGACAAAGAAAAAATCCTTAAAGCTATTAATTCCGTAACTAAAGCGGTAGCTTCTAAGACAACAATGCCTATATTAGAAGGTATACTTATTCAAACAAATGATAAAGATGTTAAATTAACAACTTATGATTTAGAAATAGGAATAGAATATATTATAGAAGCAGAAGTTGAAGAACAAGGAGCTACAGTTGTTAATGCTATAATGTTTAGTGAAATTATAAGAAAATTACCAGATACTGAAATAAAAATTTATTTAAATGAAAAAAATTTATTAGTAATTGAATGTGAAGGTTCTTTATATAAATTAGCAACAATGAATCCAAATGAATTTCCAGAGCTTCCACAAATAAGTATAGAAAATTCTATAGATTTAGAACAAAATTCTTTAAAAGAAATGATAAGAAAAACTTTATTTGCAGTAAGTAATGAAGAAAATAGACCAATATTTACAGGATGTTTATTTGAAGTACAAGAAAATAAATTAAATTTAGTTGCTGTTGATGGATTTAGATTAGCATGGAAGAGTAAATATCTTCCTAATAAAACAAATAATTTTTCAGCAGTTATACCAGGAAGAACTTTAAATGAAATAAATAAAATATTATTAGATTCATTTGATACTATTAAAATAGGAATTGCAAAAAATCAAGCTTTATTTGAAATGGAAAATTGTAAAATAGTAACAAGATTATTAGATGGAGAATTTTTAAATTATTCAAGTGTAATTCCAGAAATGTGGGAAACAAGAATAAGAGTAAATAAAAATACAATTCAAAATTGTTTTGAAAGAATTAGTTTAATTTCTTCTTCTAGTATTGAAAAAGAAAAGAAATATCCAGTAAAAGTTTCTATTGAAATAGGAAAAGTTATAATTTCATGTACAAATCAAACTGGTGATGCTAAAGAAGAAATGTATGTTTCAACAGAAGGAAAAAATTTGGAAGCAGGATTTAATCCAAAATATTTTTTAGATGCATTTAGAGCAATTGATGATGAAGAAGTGTTTATAGATTTTGGAACAAGTATTTCACCATGTATTATTAGACCAGTTGATTCAGCTGGAGATTATATTTATATGATTTTACCAATAAGAATGAAAGATTAGTGGAAGAGTTATCCACAGATGAGGCACAATATGTTGATAACTAATTTGAAATTACAGAATTTTAGGAATTATGAAGAATTAAATTTAGAATTTAATAAAAATATTAATGTAATTTATGGAGATAATGCCCAAGGAAAAACAAATATATTAGAATCAATTTTTTTAACAGCAATTCGGAAAGTCTTTTAGAACAAATAAAGATAAAGAACTTATAAAATTCGATAAAGATTTTGCAAAAATTGAAGCAGAATTTTCAAAATCAGATAGAGATGGAAAAATAAAAATTGATTTAACTGAAAAAAAAGATATTTATTTAAATGGAGTAAAAATAAAAAAATTAAGTGATCTTTTAGGAAATATTCATATAGTTATTTTTACTCCAGATGATATTAGTATTTTAAAAAATGGACCAGCAGGTAGAAGAAGATTTTTAGATATTTTTATTGGACAAATTAGACCAAATTATATTTATATTTTAAATATGTATTTAAAAGCTTTAGAACAAAGGAATAATTATTTAAAACAAATTAAATTTGAAAATAAATCTGATGAACTTTTAGAAATCTGGGATGAAAAAATTTCAGAATATGCAGAAGGGGTTTTTAAATACAGATTTGAATTCATAAATAAACTAAAAGAAAAAATAAAAAATGTGCATAATATTATTACAGAAAATAATGAAGATATTAAAATAGAATATATTTCAGATTTTACAAATAAAGAAGAATTTTTAAAAAAATTAAAAGATAATAAAAAATTAGATATTTTAAAAGGATATACAACTAAGGGAATTCATAGAGATGATTTTAATATTTATATAAATAATAATTTAGTAAATGTTTATGGGTCTCAAGGTCAACATAGAACAGCAATTCTATCTTTAAAAATGTCTGAGCTTCAAGTTGTAAAAGATGAAATAGGGGAAAATCCAATATTATTATTAGATGATTTTATGTCTGAATTAGATGAAAAAAGAAGAATAAATTTTTTAAGAAATATTAGGGATACACAGGTTATAATTACATGTACTGAAAAAATAAATGTTGAAAATTTAAATTTTAAAGTATATAATGTAAAAAGTGGAAAAATTAATCAAAAGATATAGAATTGCTTTTTAGCAATAGAAAGGACAAGATGTAGAATGGAAAAGTATGATCACAAATATGGTGCTGAGCAAATTCAAGTACTAGAAGGGTTAGAGCATGTTAGAAAAAGACCAGGTATGTATATTGGTAGTGTTTCAATTAGAGGATTACACCATTTAGTTTATGAAATTGTTGACAACTGTGTTGATGAAGCACTAGCCGGATATTGTACAAAAATAAAAGTTGAAATAGAGCCTGGAAACGTTATAAGCGTAGAGGATAATGGTAGAGGTATTCCAGTTGATATACATCCAAAAACAAAAATTTCAGCTGCAGAAACAGTTTATACAAAATTAAATGCAGGTGGAAAATTTGGTGGAGACAGTGGATATAAAGTATCAGGAGGTCTTCATGGAGTTGGTGCATCTGTTGTTAATGCATTATCAACATGGGCTGAAGTAACAATTCAAAGAGATGGTGGAATTTTCCAAATGAAATTTGAAAGAGGAAAAACAATTCAACCATTAACAAGAATTGGAGATTCAAAAGAAACAGGAACAAAAGTTAGATTTTTAGCTGATGATACAATATTTGAAACATTAGAATATGATTATTCAACACTAGAAAACAGATTTAGAGAAATGGCATTTTTAACAAAAGGATTATTTATTAGTATTGAAGATAAAAGAAATGAAGAAGAACCTAAAAAAGCAGAATTCTGTTTTGAAGGTGGATTAAATTCATTTGTTGAATATTTAAATAAAAATAAAGAAAAAATAAATCCTATACCAGTTTATATTGAAAAAGATGGGGAAGTGCCAGTTGAAATTGCATTCCAATATACAACAGCATATTCAGAAAATATTTATACATTTGTAAACAATATTAACACAATTGAAGGTGGAACACATCTTGAAGGATTTAAAAGAGCTTTAACAAAAACATTTAATGATTATGCAAAAGCTCACAATATATTAAAAGAAAAAGATGCAAATCTACAAGGTGAAGACATAAGAGAAGGAATAACAGCAGTTGTTTCTGTTAAAGTAAAAGACCCACAATTTGAAGGACAAACTAAAACAAAGCTAGGGAATAGTAATGTTACAGGTATTGTTCAAAGTTTAGTAAATGAAAGTCTAGCAGAATTTTTAGAGGAAAATCCTAATATTGCAAAAGCTATATTAGAGAAATGTGTTAATGCATCAAGAGCAAGAGAAGCAGCAAGAAAAGCTAGGGAATTAGTAAGAAGAAAAAATGCATTAGAGTCAACAACATTACCTGGAAAATTGGCAGATTGTAGTAGCAAAAATCCTGCAGAATGTGAAGTATACATAGTCGAAGGAGACTCAGCTGGAGGAAGTGCAAAACAAGGAAGAGATAGAAAATTCCAAGCAATTTTACCACTTTGGGGAAAAATGCTTAATGTTGAAAAATCAAGAGCTGATAAAATTTATAATAATGATAAATTACAACCAGTTATATTAGCTGTAGGTGCAGGAATTGGAAATGATTTTGATATATCAAAAATTCGTTACGGAAAAGTAATAATTATGGCCGATGCCGATGTTGATGGTGCACACATTAGAACATTATTATTAACATTCTTCTTTAGATATATGAGACCTTTAATAGAAAATGGAAATGTATTTTTAGCACAACCACCACTTTACAAACTTTCTAAAAAAGGGAAACAAGATGTTTACTGTTATACAGATGAAGAAATGAATAATACATTAAATGAAATGGGAAGAGATGGAGTTAACATTCAAAGATATAAAGGTTTAGGAGAAATGAACCCTGAACAATTATGGGAAACAACAATGAATCCTGAAACAAGAACAATGGTTCAAGTAACAATGGAAGACGCAATTAAAGCAGATGAAATATTCACAATTTTAATGGGTGATGAAATTGGACCAAGAAGAGAATTTATAGAAACAAATGCAAAATTTGTTAAAAATCTTGATATTTAATATTTTTAGGGACACCTCCAAAAAACATCTTAAAAATATTTTTTGGAGGTGTCCCTAAAAATTTTTGAATAAAAAAAATTAAAATGATTATAATAAATTTTGTAAGGTTAATATTAGTTTAACCAAGAGTATTAAAAGTTGAAAGATTTTTAATATTCGGTCAAAGTGAAATATAGGCTTAATATTTTAGGTCTATATTTTGCAGAGATGAAGAGTAAATTATTTGTATGTAAGCTATAATAATTTATGGTTAAATTATAGGTAATTTATTCGAGTTACGATTATTCTTATATATCCTAGTGGTTATTAATAGTCCCATGTGGATGAATATAGCTATTAGTTATGTATTAATAGTCAAGCAACTGATTAATATGTGTGGTGAAATAGCTTATTTATACAGTAATGTATATTAGGTTATTAATTATATATATTAGTTTTAGCTGAAGATTAATATTAGCTTTACTAAAATTTGCGTTGGATTTTTCCGACGCAAATTTTTTTATTAACTATAAATAATTAAATTTATTAATTATAAAAATGCGAATAATGTCGAAAAATGTAATACGATTTTTCTTGACATTAGTGAGAAAATGATGTAAAAATAATTTACGAAAAATGAAAATGAAAAAAGGTGGTGAGAAAATAAAAAATAAATTAGAAAAAAATTCGGTACAACAATGGTTGCCGATAGAAAAAATTTTTTCAAATGGAATTATTAAATTAAAAAATGATACATATATAAAAATAATAAAAATAATTCCAATAAATTATAATTTAAAATCAGAGTTAGAAAAAGAAGCTATTTTAAATTCTTATAAAATTTTTTTAAAAACATGTAATTTTAATTTACAAATTTTAATTCAAAGTAATAAAGAAGATTTATCTAAACACATTTCTTGTGTAAAAGAATCCACAAAAAAAGAAAATAAAAAAATAAAAAATATTTCTGAAAGTTATATTAATTATATTAGTAAATTAAATGTCGAAAAAAAATCTGCAATAAAAAATTTTTATATTATTATAAAAAAAGAAAAAAATAAAAAAGAAAAAAATATAGAAAATAATCAAAATAATATTTTTGAAGAATTAAATGAAGAATTTTTGAAAATTAAAGATTCGCTTTCAAGATGTGGAAATTTAATATTTGATATTAATGAAAAAAATGCATGTAAAAATATTTTATTTTCATTTTTCTATCCAAAAACAATTTAAATTTAGGAGGTGAAAAAAATAAAGGATGAAATAAATTTTTATAAAGGATTATATACAGATAAAGATTTATTGTCGCCATCATATATTAATTTAAATAATCCAAAATATATTGAAATTGATGGAGTATATTATTCAACATTAATTATTACAAATTACGGAAGAGAAAATAATGATTTATTATTAAAAAATATAATAGAAATAAATAATAATATTAATATTTCTATTTTTTATGAAAAACAGGATAATTATAAAACAATAAGAGAATTAACCTATCATATTGGAAATGTTGGATCAGATTTAAAAATGTATGGAGAAAATAGGCAAGATATTGATATAGCAGCTTTTACATATAATGATGCAAAATATATAAGAAAAGAAATTCAAGTTAATAATGAAGATTTATATTTTTTATATATTTATATAACAGTATTTTCAAAAGATAAAAAAGAATTAGAATATATTTTAAATAAAATTGAAGGCTTGTTACAAGGAAAAGGAATGCAAAGTAAAAAAGCTTATTTCAGACAAGAAGATGGCTATAAAAGCACTTTGCCATTAATGCAAAATTTAAATAATATTAAAGAAAATGCAAGAAGAAATATACTAACAAGCGGATTAATTGGAACATATTCATTTGTTTCATCATCAATTTTTGATGAAAACGGGATATTTATTGGAACAAATATTTATAATAATTCATTAGTATTTATTGATAGATATAATAATGATAAATATAAAAATGCAAATATGTGTATTTTTGGAACTAGTGGTGCAGGAAAATCTTTTTATACAAAATTAATTATTTTAAGATATAGGCTGTTAGGAATAGAGCAATATATAATTGATCCAGAAAGAGAATATTTAAAAATGTGTGAAGAACTAGATGGCACTATATTAAAAATTGGACCAAATTCAGGAACATATATTAATATTTTTGACATAAGAGAGGAAAGTTTAGAAGATACAGAAAAAGGATATTTAGCAACTAAATTAATTAAATTAATTGGATTTTTTAATTTAATTTTTGGTGAACTAAATGAAGAAGAAAAAGCAATTTTAGAAAATAAATTAATTGAAGTATATAGAAGAAAAAATATTACATTTGATGATTCGAGTTTGTATGAATATTATGATGAAAAAATAAATAAAAAAATAAATTTTAAAAAATCAAAAGAAATGCCAATTTTAGAAGATTTATATAAAGTTTTATCTGAAGATAAAAATACAGAAAAATATAAAATAAAATTATTACCATTTATAAAAGGCTCAATGAATTTTTTAAATAATTATACAAATATAGAAATAAATAATAAATTAATTTTAGCAGATGTATATGAATTAGGAGAAGAAAATTTAAAATATGGTATGTATATTTTTACTGAATTATTTTGGGACAAAATTAAAAAAAATAGAGAAATAAAAAAAGCGATTTATTTAGATGAAATTTGGAGGTTAATTGGAGTAACATCTAATAAAAATGTTGCATCATTTATATATAAAATATTTAAAACAATTAGAAAATATGGGGGAAGTGCAATAGCAATAACTCAGGATATATCTGATTTATTTAGTTTAGATGATGGAATTTATGGAAGAAGTATATTAAATAATTCAAGCATAAAAAATTTTTTTTCCATAGAGGAAGAAAATATTAATTTATTAGAAAAATATTCTAATATTTCTGAAAAAGAAAAAATAGAAATTAAATCATTAAAAAGAGGAGAGAGTTTAATGTTTGCAGGAGATGATCATTTATTAATTAAAATTGAAGCTGGAGATTTTGAAAAAAATATAATTGGAGGTAATAAAAATTAAAAATATTTTAACAGCAGTTGGAAATCCCAAAATAAATAATGAATTAAAAAAATATAAATTATTTAATATAATAAATAATGATATTCAATATCAAGATGGAGTATTGGAGATTTTAGAAATAAATAAAAAAATTGATTATTTAATTTTAAATCAATTATTACCAGGGAATTATAGATTAGAAGAATTAATAGAAAAGATTCAAGAAAATAATTCAAATATAAAAATAATTATTATATTAGAAAAATATAATCAAGAGCTAGAAAAAATATTAAATAAAAAAGGAATTTATAGGATTTTATATTTAAATAAAATAAATATAGACAATTTAATAAAAATAATTAATGAAGATGAAAAAATGGAAAAATATAAAAATGAAATTCAAAAAGAAATTGATGAATTAAAAAATATTATTTATGAAGAAAAATATAAAAATAAAGAAAAAATAATAAAAAAAGAAAATAATATAAATAAAAAGATAATTATTTCTGTTTTAGGAAATAATGGTTCAGGAAAAAGTATTTTTTCTTCAGTTCTATCAAAGGAATTAGAAAATTATTATAATAAAATATTAATAATTGATTTTGATATTTTAAATAAAAGTATTCATACAATTTTTGGAGTAAAAAAATATTCAAAAAAAATAAATAATTTTTTAATTAATAAATATCAAAATAATAATTTTAATATTTTTGATTTGATTATAAAAATAAATAATAAAATAGATTTATTATCAGAAATTAATTTAATATTTAATAATAAAAATAAATTAAATTATGAAAAATTAAAAAAATTAATTGGTTTATTATTAAATAATTATGATGCAATAATTATTGATACAACATCAGAATATTTTTTTGAACACATAAAAGAGATAACAGAAATAAGTGATAAATGTATTTATTTAACAGAAAATAATTTACTAGAAATTAGTAAAAGTAAAAGAATTTTAAATAAATATTTAAAGCAAAATATTGATAAAAATAAAATAAAAATTATTTTTAATAAATGTAATAAATTTAAAATTAATAAAATAATTTTAAAAAATATTTTTTCGGAATATGAAATAATTGGTTATTTAAATTATTTTAAAAATTATAATTTTTTTATTAATAAGAATTTAAAATGCAATTTTTTAATAAATAATAATTTTAAAAAAATTGCAAAAAAAATAATTATTTAAAAATAGAAAGGATGATTATTATGCAATTATTAGATAATATTAATGAAATTGGAAATAAATTAAAAGAGGTGGATTTTAGTCAAATACAGGATAATTTTTTAAAATCTAGATTAGGACAAGTTGTAAATTTTGCAGTTGATCAGGGTTTAAAATATATCATGCCAGATTTTATAGAAGATGAAGTGATAGAAGTAAAAGACACATTAATATCAGAAGGGTTAAATTCAGCGGTAGAAAAGGCAGTTGAAGAAGCAATTAATTTAGGAAAAACAACCTTAGGAATTTTTACAGGGAATTTTGAAAATGTTGATCAAGCAAAAAATGCAATAAAAGAGGGTGGCATTATTGATGGCATTTCAGATGCAATTGACTCTCTCATAAAGACACTAACAAAAGAAAAAATAATTCCTGAATCAGTGGGGAAATTAATTAAATCTGGGAAAAAAGAAATTATTAAAAATATTGAAAAAGATATAGATAATGAATTTAATAAAGAAAATAAATCATTAACAAAATTAGAAAAATATATAAATAATTGGAATAAATATTATTCCAAAAAAGATTTATCTGGAATAAATAAAGAATTTAAGAAAATAGAAAAAGAAGAAAAAAATATTTTACCAATAAAAAATATAGTAGAAAATATTAATAAAATAAAAAATATTCACGATTTAATTAGCAATTCAAACGATTTTGATTTCGATAATATTTATTTAGAATTATCAAATAATTTAAATTAAAAACTTAATTAATGTATACTGCATTTTTAAGCTATTCTATAATACTTATTTCTTTAAGATCATAAAGACCTCCTTTCTTTATGAAAAAAAACATACCCCTAAAATTATTTTTTTCTATTAAAGATTTTGTTCATCCACCATATTATAGAATGGCTTAAAAATGCAGTATGCATATAAGCAAAAAAGTTACGGAAATTCGGGTTTTAGTGTTGCATATTTTTTTGTGTTTTAGTATAATAAAGGAAGTTAAAATACAAGAAAAGAGGTAAAAATATGGATTCAAATGATGGAAAAATTATTCAAAGAGACATTGAAACAGAGATGAAAACATCGTATATTGATTACGCAATGAGTGTTATTGTTTCACGTGCTCTACCAGATGTTAGAGATGGTTTGAAGCCAGTTCATAGAAGAATTTTATATGCTATGTACGAAGATGGTATTACATCAGACAAGCCTTACAGAAAATGTGCTAACACAGTTGGATCAGTTTTAGGACGTTATCATCCTCATGGAGATTCTTCTGTTTATGATGCAATGGTAAGAATGGCTCAAGACTTTTCTTTAAGATATCCTTTGGTAGATGGACATGGAAATTTTGGTTCAATAGATGGTGATGGAGCTGCCGCAATGAGGTACACTGAAGCAAGAATGGCAAAAATTGCTGAACTAATGCTTACAGATATCGAAAAAAATACAGTAGACTTCATGCCAAACTATGACGATAGATTACAAGAGCCTACAGTTCTTCCTGCAAGAATACCAACATTATTAATAAATGGTTCATCAGGTATTGCCGTAGGTATGGCAACAAATATTCCACCACATAACTTAACAGAGGTTATAAATGGTATAGTAAGAATTATTGAACATCCTGAAACAAATGATGAAGAATTAATGTCAATAATTAAAGGACCAGATTTCCCAACAGGTGGTTTAATATTAGGAAGAGAAGGAATTAAGGAAGCATATACAACAGGTAGAGGAAAAATTACAGTAAGAGCAGAAGCTGAAATTGAAGAAATGAGTAATAATAAACAAAGAATTGTTGTAACATCTTTACCATATCAAGTTAATAAAGCAAAATTAATTGAAAATATTGCTGCATTAGCTAGGGATAAAAGAATTGAAGGAATTGCAGACTTAAGAGATGAATCAGATAGAATTGATAAAGTAAGAGTTGTAATTGAATTAAAAAGAGATGCAAATGCACAAGTTGTTTTAAATCAATTATACAAATTCACACAAATGCAAGATACTTTTGGTGCAATTTTATTAGCATTAGTTGATGGAGAACCAAAAATATTAACATTAAGACAATGTCTAGATCATTATATAAATCACAGAAAAGAAGTAATTCTACGTAGAACACAATTCGAATTAGATAAAGCATTAGCAAGAGCTCATATATTAGAAGGATTAAAAATTGCTTTAGATAATATTGATGAAGTAATTAATATAATTCGTTCTTCTTATGATGATGCAAAAGAAAGATTAATGGAAAGATTTGGATTATCTGATATTCAAGCACAAGCTATATTAGATATGAGATTAAAAACATTATCTGGATTGCAACGTGAAAAAATAGAAGAAGAATATAACGAATTAATGAAATTAATTGCTCATTTAAAAGAAATTTTAAGCAATGAACAATTAGTATATGACATAATTAAAGAAGAATTACTAGAAATAAAAGAAAAATATGGTGATGAAAGATTAACAAAAATTGTTGCAGCAGAAGGCGAATTCAATGTTGAAGATTTAATAGAAGAAGAGCAAACTGTTGTAGCCCTAACACATTTTGGATATATCAAGAGAATGCCAATAGATACATATAAGAGTCAAAAACGTGGTGGAAAAGGTATTACAGGAATGACAACAAAAGAAGATGACTTTGTAAAACAAATATTTACAGCATCAACACATGACACAATTTTATTCTTTAGTAATAAAGGAAAATTGTATAGATTAAGAGGATACGAAATTCCTGAAGCCGGCAGAACTGCAAAGGGAACAGCAATTGTAAATCTATTAAGCTTAGACCCAGGAGAAAAAATATCAGCAGTAATTCCATTACAAAATTTTGCTGAAGGAAAATATTTATTAATGGCAACACGTGATGGATTAATTAAGAAAACAGCATTAAATGAATATAATTCAGCAAGAAAAACAGGTTTATTAGCAATAACACTAAAAGGTGAAGATGAATTAATAGATGTACGTTTAACAGACGGAGAAGATAATGTAGTTCTAGTTACAAGAAAAGGTATGTGTATTACATTCGATGAAAAAGATGTACGTCCAGTAGGAAGAACAGCCCAAGGTGTAATTGGAATTAGATTAGACAAAGACGATTTTGTTATAGGAATGGAATCTGTTATAGCATCTAAAAACGCAACACTTCTTGCAATTACAGAAAATGGATTTGGAAAGAGAACAGAGCTTGAAGAATACAGAGTCCAAAACAGAGGCGGAAAAGGAGTTATTACATATAAAGTAACACCAAAAACCGGAAATATAGTAGGAATAAGAATTGCAAATGGTGATGAAGATGTAATGTTAATTACAGATAAAGGAACAATAATAAGAATTAATGTTAAAGATATTAGTATTCTTGGAAGATCAACACAAGGTGTTACATTAATTAGAACAAATGATGGAGCAAAAGTTGTTAGTGTTGAAATTATAGCACCAGATGTTGAGGAAGAAGAAAAATAATAAAAAAACAAACAAAAAAATCGCAGGAACAAAAAGTTTCTGCGATTTTTGATTATGGAATTAAAATCCTGAAATCAAACATTAAGTTAAGAAATCAAGGACGATTCCATTCTTTACGGTAGTTACCGTCATCATCCAGAAGGAATACATAGAATCCACCTTGGAACCACCATTCTTCACTATCCTTGGCAACTTTTGCCCATGTGTTTTCCGTAGGAAGCCATGCAATATAATCACATGTGCTATCAGACATTTCTGTATTTTCAGGGTAATCCGCAAGTTCATCAATCATACTACCAGGTAAAATCTGAACAGGAACGGTTGCTGAAGCATATGGAATATCCGGGCAAAAGTCTTTTGTAGGAATGTTGATGGCCCAAGTAACAGGCTTAGTTTCTTCTGTTTTAATAAATGCTACATTAGTATGTCCAAGAGTGGGCAAATAATAAGTATAACGCCAAAAGCATCCATCATTCAAACGCCAGAACATGTTGTGCAATTCTGAAGTGAAATATTGCACCATGATTTTGACATCTTCATACTCCAATTTTCCACTTAAATTGTAGTCATAATTTGCAATATTAAAACCATACTGAGTGCCGTTGCTTGCAATTTTTTTAGCTACGCTAGTAATATCAGAAGTAAAGATTTGAAAATAAGGTTTTAATTCATAAGTAAATTCTTGGTTGGGTGCTGAAGGATCATTAGCAGTAAATGTCAAACCATCGGTATTGGGCAGTGCGTCATCTATAGACACAGGGACCTCAGAACCATTGTACAGCCATACGTGTAAACCTTTGATCAAATTAATATTGGTCAGCATTGCAAGAGAATTAGTTGGTTTCTCCGCAAGCAAGGTATACGCGTAGGTTGTTCCTTCAATGTTACACAAAAATACTGCATCAGTTGCTTCACAATATTCTCCTTTATACTTGGGAATAGTTGTGTCTGTTACAGAAACTTCTTCAATAGCCTGCTGAATGAGGCCATAGCCAACTTTTGTTGTGGTAGTTGGTGTGGAAATAGAAGTCGTTGTTGTTACGGTAGTTGTATCTGTTATGATTGTGGTTGTAGTTGTAGTATCAGAACCAGGTTCACCATAAATCAAATACCGTTTTAGAAGTGTCATATCGATTGCGTTAATTTTGCCATCAGAATTAATGTCACAATCCTGGCTGACAGATGTGCTTTGAGCTGTTAAGAACTTTTGAAGTTCAACAGCTGTTGCAACAGAATACTTAGAATCTTTCACACCTTCTGCGCATACACCAAATAAAACGTAGAAAAGTGTTGAGAAAAACAAAGCTGCTGCAAACCGTAAAAGATTCTTCTTCATGGTTATTCCTCCCTTAAAAAATATGGCTGGATTAACTCCAGATACATTAATTATAACATAACAAACAATATTTGACAAATTTTGGTGGATTTTTTGGGACACCTCCAGAAAACATCTTGAGTCGAAAGGAGGATTTTTTGGGACACCTCCAGAAAACATCTTGAGTCGAAAGGATGTTTTTTGGAGGTGTCCCAAAAAATCCAAAAAATCTCCACAAAATCCACTTCCGTAACTTCTATAACGAAAAACCCTATAAATATTACAAAAAAGTTAACAAAATGTAATGTAAAAAAAATAAATATAATTAAACTACGGAAAATAAAGTATTAAGAATCATATAAAAATAGCTATATTGAACATAGTATTAAAATTTATTACAATTTATTTATAAGTTAAAGTTATAGAAAAGAGGTTGTACTAATGAGTAGAAATGAAAAACAAAAGAAAGGTGCTGAAGCAACAGTTGAATGCAAAGCTACAAAGGCAAAGATAAAAGCAAAAGTAATAACAAGCATAATTGTAGCAATTGTGCTTACATTTGCATTAAGTGGTAACGGAGTAAATGCTTATATTTCAACAATGAGAACATTAACAAACAAATTCACAATACAATTACAAGGAAAAGTAACAATACACCACTATGAGCAAGGAACATCAAATCCAGTAGCACAAGATGAAGAATTTGAAGGAAATCCGGGAGAAAGTTTTGAAGTTACAAACTTAATATCATCAGAAAACAAGATATCTATAGGGGGAACAGAACTAGATATAGAAAGAGAATATTTGCCAAGTAATGGGTATCAGTATGCAAGTGTAACAATAGATCCACAAGGTAATGCAACAAGTGATGCACAAGGAGTTGTAACAGGACAATTTACTTCAACAGATATAGAAATTACATACTACTACACTGTAGAAAAGTACAGAATAGATGGAAGAGTACTTGGACTAAACGGAACAATGACAAATATTCGTGAAGATGTTATCTCAGGAGACCATTCTACAAAAGACATAGTATTTACACCTAGCCCAGGATACAGAGTAGAAAAAATAATTGTATATTCAGGAGATGAAGTAGATGGAACATATGGTCAAGAATCAGATGGTGGAATTGAAATAACAGACTTTGATGAAAATCCAAGAACTTTAGTTGCAACAATGGACAAATTCACAAATGTAACTGAAGACAAATATGTTGCAGTAAAATTTGAACCACGTCCATATGTAGCACAGATTATAGCAGTGCCATCAGATACAGAGAATTTAACAAGTGGTGTAAATACATTCAGCGGTGAAAAAATATTACAACATAGATACTACACATTAACAGATGCTATAAATGATGCGGCATTAGCAAATGAAACAACCTCAGAAGAAGATAAATTAGTAGAAATAATATTACTAGACAATATAAGAAACGAATCAATAAATATTACAAATGAAAACAATGTTAGTATAGATCTAAAAGGATTCACAATAAATTCAAACAGTTCAGCAAGTCCAACGCTAGCAGTAACAGAATCAACATTAATAGTAAAAGATTCAAACGTATTCGAAACAGGAAAAGTAGTAAGCAGAAATGGAGTAGGAATATGGATAGCGTTAGATGGCGAACTAACATTAGGAGTAGATGAAGCTCCTGTAAGTACTTTATGTCCACAAGTTATAGGAAAAACATATGGTATTTTTAAACAACAAAACATAACAGATGAAACAGATCCTGAAACAGGAGAACTAATAGTAGAAGAAGGAATTTTTAAGTTCTTTGATGGAAGAATAACAGGATTTTCAACTGGAGAATATCCAGAAGGATTAACAATAGTTGCAATAAACGGAAGAGTAGATGAAACTCCAGCATTAATGAAAACACATACAGACACAGGTGAAAACAATGAAAAAATAGCATATTTGGTAAAAAGATCAGATGTAGAAGCATTAATAGGAAAAAAACCATATTCGAAAGTTGAAGATGCAATAGAAGCAGCAAACAATATTTATGGAATAAATGGCGAAACAGTAGAAATAGACATGGTAACAGATGCAGTAGTAGGAGATATATCAGGAAAAGAAACCATGACTATAGATGCAAATAGAAACATAGTATTAGATTTAAATGGAAAAACAATAACAAGTGAAGTATCAAACAATATGTTCACAAACAATGGAACATTTACAATAAAAGACAGTGAAGCAGAGGGATATGATGTACAGTTAAATACAATATCAACATATTATTTTGAAGAAGATAACTGTAAATTAATATCAAATAACAAAACAAATACAAACTCAACAGCATATGGAATTATACCAATAGATTTAACAGGCGAAACCGGAAATGTAACAGTAACAGTAAACGCAGAGCTAAACACAACATCAACAGGAGATGTAGGATGGGGAATAATTACAACAGATAGACAACAAACAACACAAGATAGCACTGGAATGTTATTTAAAATTAATACACAATCATCAGCAGATTATTATTCAACATCACTTGTAGGTGGAAAAATGTATTATCTACATTTAGGTTTTCACCAAGATTATGTAGTAACATCAGAAGAAGATGCATTAACAATAAATAGTATAACAGTAGGAACAGATGAAATAAAAGTTGGAGCTTCACATAAAAAAGGATCATTAATAAAAACCACAGGAAATGTAATAGTAAATAATGCAAGCTCAAATTTAATAATAAATTCTGGATATATAGCATCAACATCACAATGGGAAGATTATCCAGTACTAAATAATGGAACATTAACAATAAATGGCGGATTTATACAGAACACATATAACAACACCTACTGCCCATCAGTTTATAATAGTGCAAATTGTAGCACTACAATAAATGGCGGAACGATATATGCTTATTCAGTACCATTTAGCAATGCAGGACAATTAACAATGAATGATGGAGTAATAGTATCAACATTAGCAAATTCAAATTGGGGATATACACTTTATAATCATACAAATGGAACAGCAGTTATTAACAATGGATATTTAAAGGGATATTTTGGTTTATGGAATGAAAATTATACAGGAGTTGTAACAGTAAACAATATTGATATAAATGCAACATCAGTCGGAATAGTTAATGCGGGAAATACAGTTGAAATAAACAATACAAATTCAAATACAACCGTAAGTAACAGTGGAACAGTCATTATACGTGGAGGAAAATTCTCTAACATTAACAATAGTGGTACTGCAACAATAACAGGTGGAACAATTTCTGGATATGAAGGACAAATAATCAATAATGGAACAATGACTATAGCTGGAACAAGTCAAAATAAAGTAATTATTACACAAATCTCGCCTTACTATTACTCATCAGGACATTCAATTTCAAATGGGCGAAATGCAAGTATGACAATATCAAATTGCGAAATAACATGTTTGGAAAACGGAAATCATGGATTTTACCTAATTTCAAATAATGGTGGAGGAATATATTTAGGAGAAGGTGTTGTTGCAAACAGCATCGGAGGAAATGTAATATATAACGTTGATAATTATAATGAAGGTGATGGAATAACAATTGCACATGGAACTTATACTGGTAATAATCATGTTATATACAACGTATCTGGAAAAATGAATATAGGAATAGAAAATACAGGAACAGAAACAGAAGTAAGTAAAACAGATCCAACGTTAAGAGGTAATATATATGGAGTAAAAATAGATAGTGGGGAAGTAAACTTCTACGATGGTCAAATAATAGCATCAGTAGGAAATACATTACAAGGTGGATTTACAAATATTGAAGAAGAAGATTCAGATGGAAATTATTTGGAAATAAAAATAAGTCAAATAACAGATAATAACCAACAATATGATAGATTAATACTTGATGTAATGGACGCACCTGTAGCTCAAATATCAGATTCATCAATTCTAGATTTTGGAAATTTAGAACAAAATAAATATACACATGAAAATGGATATTATTACTTCTATAAGCTAAGTGATGCGGTAAGCGTATGTAACCAAAATGCTGGAAATACTATTACAACAATAGAACTAATAAATAATGGAACAACAAATGAAACAGATAAACAATTATTAATAAATTATGCTACAGAAATTCAATCAGGTCAAAATATAAAAATAAATTTAAATGGTGTTAAAATTAGCTATGTAGGTGGAACTCCAATATTTACTAATAATGGAAAACTAACAATTGAAGATACAACATCAAGAGCAACAGTATTAACCAATACAACATTTGTTAGCAACACAGGAACATTACAAATAGATGGAGGAACAATAAATGCAACATATGCAACTATAATTAATAATACAGGAGATGTTACAATAAACGGAGGAACAATAAATGGTTATGCAGTGCGTATTGGTACATCGAATAATTATAATACATCAATTAATATAAGAAACACAGGAAGTGCATCATGTATAATAAACAATGGAACATTATATAATGATCGCGGAACAACTATAAGTAATGAGGGGACATCGACAATTGAAATAGTAGGTGGAACATTTAATAAAGAAAATGGTGGATATCATATAAGCAATTCAAGCACAAGCCATTATATTGAAAATGAAATGGCTCCAGCAGTATATATAACAGGAGGAACATTTGGTGCAGCAGGAATATATGACTATAATTCAACATATGGAAACAGTTCAAGTGGTGCTGATATATGGATTATAGGAGACACTAACTCAGCAATTAGCATACCAGGAGCTTTACAAATTAATAATTCAAATATACTTGTTGAAAACGCAGAAATATCAATATATCAATTATATGGAACAACTAATATAATAAGAAACAGTGAAATAAGTGGAGGAGAAGGTTATATTTACAGTAGTGCCTCATTTACAGATTGTGAAATAACAGAATCATCTTTGTATTTTTACGGAAGTGCTAATAATTTAATTGAAGGAAGTACAGTATCATCATACATATATAACAATAATACTGGAACATTAACAATCGATGATTCAACAGTAACAAATCATGTTATTAATGCAGGTTCAGGTACAATACTAATAAAAGGAGAAACATCAATAAGTAAAGACAACGCTGGTGCAGGTGCAGTACAAAATTATACAGGAACAATAACAATAGGTGTAGAAGGCGGAGATGTTAATGAACAATATCCTCATATAAAAAATACAACAGGCTATGGATTAGCGAATAGTTCTGGAACAATAGAATTCTATGATGGAAAAATAGAAGGAAAAACAGGAACAATATATTATGGTTCAATTACAGTTGTAGAAGAAGGATACTCACCAAAAGAAATAGATGGAACATTAGAGACAACAAAAGCAGTAGTACTAAGAAGAGATGCATTATACCGTGTGGCAAAATCTAAAGTCGATACAAATAATTTAGTAGAAGGACAATACACTGATATTGATGCAGATTATTATGGATTTTTAACATTAGAAAAAGCAGCAATAGCATGTGCATGTTCGAATGGAGAGGTAGCAACAATAGAATTGCTTGGTAATGTATCTTATACTTCAAGTGCTCCACAAGAAACAATACCAGCAGGAAAAAAATTAATTTTAGATTTATGCGGAAATAGTATTAATTCGGGAAAAACGGGATTATTTACTAATAATGCTGAATTAGAAATTGTAGACAGTTCTCAAAATAGTACAGGTACAATTACAGTAAATGCACAAAACTTTATAATAAATACTGGAACATTAGATGTAACAAGTATAAATGTTATTGCAAACCAACAAAACTTTATATCAAACTCTGGTATAACAAATATAAGCAATGGAACAATTCAGGTAAATTGTAACGGTGATAACAGAAGTGCAATTTCAAACACAGGAACACTTACAATAAATGGTGGTACATATTATGGAAATACAAACCATAATAGCAATTCACCAGCATACACAACAACAATGTTGGTAAATAATTCAGGAACCGCACAAATAGAAAATATTACAATAACTGGTATTAGTATATATAATGCAAATCCAGGTAATATTGAAGTAATTAATGCAACTGGATCAGAGTCATGTATGTTTAATTATAGTTCGAAAGAACATATATCTGGAACAAGTGAATCAGCATTTAAATTACTAGGAGGAACATTTGATGGCTATTGTTCTATAAATAACAATGCAGGGGAATTTATTTTAGATGAAAGTGCAAATCAATCATTAATATGGAATGGAAATACAAATTGGATGCATGGTTCTATAAACAATAATGGCGGAAAATTAATAATTAATAATATGACGCTTCCAAATGAATATATAAACCTAAATAGTGGAACAACAGAAATAAATAATTCAACATTAAATTCATGTATCATAACAAATAATGAAACATCAACATTAAAAATAAATACTGGAAGAATTACTAAAACAAATTCATCTGAATCAATAAATAATGCAGGAACAATATATATTGGAGAAAATAATGTAACAGTAGATGATGGAACAAATATAGCAATTACGGGATATATAACAAGTAAAGGAACGGTATACTACTATGATGGAACAATATCAGCAGAAGGTATTCCTGTAAGAGGAACAATAAGTTCAATTCCAACGGATTATGCAATAATAAATACAATTTCAGGCACAACACAAACATATAGTTTGAAAGACAATGAACTTGTTGCAAAAATTAAAGAAAATGGCGAGTATACAAACGATAATTATTACACATTAGAAGATGCGTTTGAAGCATGTACAACTGGCTCAAATAAAGAAATAGTTCTTCAAAAGAATATTGCGATAGCAGGAACAAACGTAATAACCATTGAAAGTGGAAAAGATATTACATTAGACCTAAACGGAAAACAAATTATAGCAAGTGAAACATCAGAATTATTTGAAAATGCTGGAACATTTGAATTAAAAGATACAGTTGGCAATGCAAAAATCATATCATATGGAAATGGAATTATAACTAATAGTGGAGAATTAACAATTTTAGGCGGAGATTACAGTTTTGGAATTATAAATAGTTCTACGTATAATGATAAAAATATTATTGTAAATGAAGGAACAGGAAATGTTGAAATAACAGGAGGAACATTTACAACAGGCAATAATGTAACTGCATATTGTGTTTTAAGCAGTGGCACTGGAGACATTACAATTAGTGGAGGAACATTTAATTGTGGACCAGGATATAGCGGTCAAGCTTCAAATGCACGTCCAAGTGTAATTAAAGTTACAAACAACAATTCTTCTAACAAAGCAAATATTAGTGTAAGTGGAAATACAGTATTTAATTCAAACAAAGCATATACCAAAGCATTCGAACTTCAAAATGCAGATTTACAAGTATCTGGAGGAACAATTGGTAATGGACTTGAAAACAACATTGTAAATGGAGATGTTACACTTACAGGAGGAACAATTTCAGGTTCAACAATAATTGATGTAAATTCAACAATTGAAATTGATGGAACTGCTTCAGCCGGTGAAATAGATAATTATGGAACATTAACAATGAATGCAGGAACAGTAACAGGACAGGTTATAAATCGTAATTCAGCAACATTCAATGGAGGAGAAATTAATACTTCAGCAACATATGCATTAAGAAATGTTTCAACAGGCGTAGCTACATTAAACAATGGATTTAGTATAACACATACTGCAAGTAATTCTAGTTGCTATGGAATATATATTGAGTCAGGAACAGTAAATATATATGATGGAGTAACAATAACATCAAATTCAACGGCAATCAGCAATGGAGGAACATTAACAGTTGGTGTTAAAGCAAGACCAGTTAGTACAACATCACCAGTAATTACAGGAGCATTATATGGAATTATAAATAGCGGAACATTTAACTTCTATGATGGTGTAATAACAGGAACAGGTTCAAGGGCACTAAATGGAACAGAGCCAGCGGATAGACCAGAAGGATTTGAAGTTGCGACAAAAAATAATGGAACAGTTGCATATCTTGAAGCTACATCAACACAACCAGATTCAGTAATTGTAGGTGGAATAAATTACCCAACAATAGAATTGGCAATAGACTCAATAACTACAGCTGGAAAGTTAACAATATGTCAAGATTTTACATTAAGTAATTCAATAACAATACCAAGTGGAAAGAATATAACAATAGATTTTAACGGATGCCGTGTAGAATATAATAGTGCATCAGCAGTATTTATAAACAATGGAACATTATCTATAATAGATACAGCAGAAAACGGAACAGGAAACCCAGAGACAGATTATGCAATAATAAAAAATGAAACAGGAGTTGGAATTGAAAACCATGGAACATTAACAATAGGTGTAGGTGGAAATTCTACAGTATATACAAACTCACCAAGAATCCAAGGAAGAACATATGCGATAGATACAACTTCAGGAACAGCATTCAATTTCTACGACGGTGTACTAAAAGGAGCAACAGCAGCAGTAAACGGAACAATAACAGCAACGCCAAGCGGATACACAGAAGCAAATTCAACAGAGCCAATAAATGGTGTAACATACTATGTAAAAACATTAGAATAGATTTTTTGGGAAGATTTTTGGGGACACCTCCCAAAAACATCTTGAGTCGAAAAAAACGAAAACGGGCGGAAGTTTCTCTTTATGAGAAGCTTCCGCCCGTTTTCGTTTTTTTTCGACCTTGGATGTTTTTTAGAGGTGTCCAAAAAAATTCACCAAAACTCTACTTACCTGCTAAAACCTTATCAAACTTTGCTTTCGTACTAACCAATTTATTATAAACATTTTCAGAAACAACAGCGTTTCCGTTATCATAGCTTGCAATAGTCTTGTTAATATCCAATACCTTATACCTTTTAGTTTGCCCTTCGCCTTTGTCAAACATATATATAGGAACATAATTATAAGAATCTATTGTAATTTTTCCATCAGAATGTTTCGTAATTTGTAACTGCAATATAATTGAATTTTTTGTATCTTCTATAACTTGTCCTGAAACAAAGTTTCCTAGGGAATAAATTAAAAATCCGTCTTTCTTAGTTCCATCTTTTAAAGTAACAGTTCTTTTTTCCATAGATTCTAACACATGTGGATGGCTTCCTAAAACAATATCTACACCATTTTCAAAAAGAAAATCTGCTAACTCTTTTTGATTATTATTTGGTTGTAATTTATATTCTTCGCCCCAGTGCATGAAAACGCATATTACATCTGGATTTAAAGCTTTAGCTTTTGTAATTTGATCTAAAATTAAATTTTTATCAATTAAATTAATACAATAATCTTTTCCTTCAGGAACAGGAATTCCATTGGTTCCGTATGTGAAAGAAAGAAATGCCATATTAATTCCATTTACATTTTTTGTTGTAATTGTATTTTGTTCTTCTTTACTTCTGTATGTACCAGTATGTGCAAGTCCGGACCTTGTCTAATTCGTTTAATGTGCTTTCTAATCCTGCGTATCTCTTATCTAAGCTGTGGTTATTTGCAGTTGAAACAACATCAAATCCTAACTCAACTAAATCTGTAGCAAGTTGTTCAGGAGTATTAAAATTTGGATATCCTGAATAAACAGCAGCTTTTCCGGCAAATGTTGTTTCCAAATTACCAACAGTAATATCAGCACTTGTTAAATATTTTTTTACATCTTCGAAAACATAAGAAAAATCATAATTTTCTCCAGTGTTATCTGCAGCATCTTTAATATTTGATGAATGACACATTATATCTCCGAACAACAGCCATATTTATTGTAATATCTTGTGGAGCTTGTACTGAAACTGATTGAGTTTTTGCTTGTTTTGGCTTTTTAATTTTTTTAATTAATTTAGAAAATCCAAAAATTATTAAATAAATTAAAAATAATAAAATTAATAAAGCAATAAATACTTTTTTGTAATTTAATTTTTTTGCTTTTCTTTTTCTGTAATTAGATTGTCTTTTTTCTTCTGATGATAATTTGCTAATGCGATGAACTGGGGGATTTCTATGTAATTGTTTTTTTACTCTTTTTTTATTTATTGAATTTCTTTTTTTTATATTATAATAATTATTTTTCATTTTTTTCTCCTAAATTATTTAAATTCTTTCCAACCATTAATACCAGAACGTTTAATTGCACCATATAAATTAGCTCTAATATGAGGAATATCAATTTGTAATTCTTTAATTAAATTTTTAATATCTTCTCTTTTTGAAAAACCATCCATAGGGCAAGCTTTAGGCATTACTTCAATATTATTACGTTTAACAAAATTACGAATATATTTTTCTGGAGCGTAAATTAAAGGTCTAATTAAAGTCATATCTGAACGATCCATATAACTCATAGGAGCAAATGTGCTCATATTACCTGCATAAAATAAATTCATAATAAATGTTTCTAAAACATCATCTTCATTATGACCAATTGCAATTTTATTACATCCTTCATGTTTTGCAATACTATTTAAAATACCACGTCGAAGATTTGCACATAATGAACAAGGATTTTTTTCATTACGAATATCAAAAACAATTTCTTGTGCATGTGAATTTTCAACAACAAATGGAACATCTAAAGAATCACAAAGTTTTTGTAAAAAATCAATATCAAAATTAGCAAAGCCAGGATTAACAGTAATTGCAATTAAATCAAATTTTTTAGGATAAAATCTTTGCAAATTTTTAAATCCCATAAGCATTGTAATAGAATCTTTTCCACCAGATAAAGCAACTGCAATTTTATCGCCATCTTCTATCATATTATAATCATCTATAGCTTTTCTCATATAGCTTAATATTTTTTGCATTTTAATTTTTCCTTTCTTATTTTAATAATTCCAACATGTAAAATTTACTACGGAATACTGTTTTTTGCATTATATCACAAAAATTATTGAAAAAAAAGAGGAAATAATATATAATGTGAAAGTAAATTTTAAAATTGATAAATGTGCTCATAGCTCAACAGGATAGAGCAGTCGCCTCCTAAGCGGCCGATAGAGGTTCGAGTCCCCTTGGGCACACCAAAATATTTGTCAAAATTTTCATGATGAAAGGAAAAATTATGAAAGAAAAATTCATGAAAGAAGCTCTAAAACAAGCCGAAAAAGCATATAAAAAATTAGAAGTGCCAGTTGGAGCTGTAATTGTAAAAGATAATAAAATAATAGCACGAGCATATAATCAAAAAGAAACAAAAAATGATACAACAAATCATGCGGAAATAATGGCTATAAAAAAAGCAAGTAAAAAATTAGGAAGTTGGAGATTATTAGATTGTGAAATGTATGTAACATTAGAGCCATGCAGTATGTGTGCTGGAGCAATAATTCAATCAAGAATAAAAAAAGTATATATTGGAGCAATGGATGAAAAAACAGGAGCGTGTGGTTCTGTATTAAATTTGTTTGAAGATTATAAATTTAATCATAAAGTAGAAGTTGAAACAGGAGTTTTAAAAGACGAATGTGAAGGAATATTAAAAAAATTCTTTAGGGAATTAAGGGATTTGAAGAAATCTAAATAAATTCAAAACAGGAGAGGAAAGAAAATTGATTAGCGATAAAAGAAAAAAAATAATAAAATTAAGTTCAATAATAGGCACAATTGCTGTAATAATAGCAATTTCATTATTTTTAGTAATCAGGTATCAAGTTGAAGGCGAAAAAAACATGCCATTTAAACCTACCAAAATAATCGTAATAAGTTCAGCAGTTACAAGTGAAAGAACAGATAATGAAACAGTAGAAACTGCATCAGAAGAAAATACAGAAAATACTGATGAAGCAGAAAATCAAAATACAGAACAACAACCTGCAGAAAGCTATATATGGGATGAAAATGTAGTTCAAACAAACGATGTATACATCTATATATCAAAAAACGAAAATTACAAAGATGCAGCATCAATTAAAAATGTAAGAATAGAAAATATTCAAATTCTTGAAAAAGTAAAAGTAGGAAAGATTCAAGTATACATGCCAAATAGCTTAGACGAAGAGCTGTACAAATACATAAACGGTTTTGCAGTTGGAACAAGTTTAACATACACAGGAGGAGCAATAGACAACAAAAAAACACTAGAAATAGGAAGCCAAGGAGGCCTTATATGCCTAAGCTTTGCAAACATAGACTTAGGAAGATATCAATCAAATGAAGACTCGCAAATTGAACAAGGAGCATTTATATTAGAAAAAATGAACTTAACAGACGAAGACTTAAAATTCAAAGTATCATTCGATTTAATAATAGACATAGGAAATAAAGCCTACAAAGGCACATATGTATTAGATTTACCAAGTGAAAATTTAGTGGGAAATAAGGAATCTCACTATGAATTAAATGACTTAAATAATGTTGTTTTTAAAAGATGTAAATTTAAGTAGAGTTTTTGGGACACCTCCAAAAAATATCAAGGTTCGAAAAAAATCGAAAAAAAGAAGATATTTTTTGGAGGTGTCCCAAAAACTCTACTTGCACCTGGTAAAATTTGACTTTTTATATAATATAGAGTAAAATATAAGTGATGCCAAACTTCAGGCAGATTCCCTAAAAAGAGTAAACGATAAAAGGAGGAAAACATCATGAAAGGGAAGAAAGCAATGTGCGCCATTATTAGCGGATTATTAGCCGTTAATATGCTGGGCACAACCATCATGGGTGCTGAATTAGAACCTAATTCAGCAGAAGCAAGTTACTCGAACGTACTGCAGGATACTCCGCAGGAAAATACGGAAGAAAATGTTAATACGTATGAATTCGAGTATGACAAAGAAGTGGAAGGCGTTTTTTTCAAAGACAGCAAGGCAGTGGCAATTCGGGATAGCGTTCTTGACGCTAATCTGGATGGTCAAATCGGTATAAGTGATGTAGTAATTGTTGCAAGAATTTGTGCTGAAGATACCACACTAGAGTATGGAAAGTACAAATTTGTGGATGCAAACTGCGATTACAATTACAGATTTGATGATTTGACTTGGATTCTGCGGTATTTAGCGGGATTCAAAGTGAATCCAGTTGTTGTAAAAGGTTTGCCTGTTGAGCCGGATGAGGGTACTACTACTACAACTTCGACTACAACAACTACAACTGAAACAACGACTACTA
The DNA here is from genome assembly GCA_002633185.1 of Lachnospiraceae bacterium Phil5. GTDB lineage: Bacteria > Bacillota > Clostridia > TANB77 > CAG-508 > CAG-492. Next base: position 179,549 of record NWBM01000003.1, on the reverse strand, counting down.
CGACAACTACACCGACTACGACGACTACAACGGAAACGACCACTACTACTGCGACGACAACGACAACGACGACGACGCAGACTGAAACAACGACGACCACAACGGAAACCACAACTTCGACAACAACGGAAACAACAACGACGACAACAACTTCGACGACAACAACAACAACAACGACAACAGAAACAACAACAACGACCACCACAGAAGATTCCAATGCACCATTTAAACTAATTGATGAAGTAATAGACAGCATCACAATAGCAGATACAAATGTGCCTGCATATAAAGGTGATGATAGTCATTATGAAATCAGTGATCAAGTTTATTTGTTCAAAGCAAATGGGAAAACATATGCATACACGCTGATAGCTAATAATCCTACAGAAATTGGTGGATATTTATTATACCATCAGTGGGAAATAGCAGGAATCCATATCTGGCTGTATGAAGGCTCTGAAGAAGCAGTATCTGTAAAGGATGCACTTCCTAATACAACAGAAAAGACTATTCCTGTTCCTGAATCGAAAAGGCAATCATATAACAATAAAACTGAAATTTCATATCGACTTGTAGAATATAACAAACTAAACTTCAGTGAATTGGGAACGATTGCGATGGATCTTACGGATCGTTATAGAATGTATGAAGAACCAAGTGAAATAGCAAGATTTGATTATAATCTAAACGGAGTAGTTGATCGTGAAGATTTAGCAATTGCAATCAGATATTCGACATCAAATCCGTATACATTGTTCTGTGACTTGAACCAAGAAGTATTTGAGAGATATATCGATGTATTTGCAATGCCGGAGTACAATCACACAAATGTTGCGTTGCTTAGGGCTAGTAAGTCAGGTGTAGTAGAATATGCATTCAACATTCCAACAAGTGATTTTGTTCCTGATTGTGTAGGAGATTGTTGGTTGACTCCCATTCAGATTTTACCTAAAGAAATGCTTGAAGAAGTTTCTGCAGTCTGTGAATTTGACGAAGACGTTTCAGATGCAGGATGTGAATACATTGCGTGGGAACCATACTTAGATGCCTATGCAACTATTGACAGAACCAAGGATACTGGATGGTATTTCCAAGCAGGTGTTTATGCATATTTGCTAAACGCTGATGGAACATACAAGCTGGAGTGGGCAAGAAATACATGATGGAAACCTCGGTCTCTTTTATAAAGAGACCGAGGTTTTTTAATTGATTTTTTGGGACACCTCCAAAAAATCTTTCCAAAACTCTACCCAAATCCTATACGGAAACAAGCATATTGCGCCGTTACGTGCAAAATCAAAACCTAATATTAAAATTATATTACAAAAATGTAATATAAACTTAACAAAAAATAAATACAGAAAATCCCTAATATACAGGCTATTTTTGTAATAATACTGTTATTGAAACTTGAAAGAAAAATAACTAATATTTACTTATAATAATAAATTGCGAAAGCAAGTGAAGGGAGAAAATAACATGAAAGCAAAGAAATTAGTATTATTACTAGACGCAATCGTAGTTGCAATAATTGCAATGGTTATGATTACAGGAACAGCAATTACAAAAACAGGTGTAGCAAAACAGCAAAAATTAATGGCTGGGAATGCAGACCTAAGTTTTAATTTAATTGCAAGTCCAGAAGAAAAAAGAGTAAAGGCTGGTGAAACAGTTGAAATTACTCTAAGTGCAAAGGACATAAAAATTGGAGAGGAAGGACTAAATAGCATAGTTGGATATTTGGGTTACAACGAAAGTCTATTTGATTCAATGAAAATTGAAGGTGTAGGCAATTGGAAGATTGAATTAAACCAAATAAAAGACCATGATTTATATGGTAAATTCTGTATCTACACAATGGATGAAGGAGTAACTGAAAATCAAGATGTGGTAAAAATCACATTGAAATTAAAAGATGATTTAAAACCACAAACTACAAAGGTTACTTTCACAAGCCTAGCTTCAAGTGATGGAGATGTAGAGGTTCCAGAAGAAGATAGAGAAGTAACAATAATTATATATGAAGACGAGGTTCCACCAACACCAGTTGATCCAGAACCAGAGCCAGAGCCAGAACCACAACCAGAACCAACACCAGAACCAGTTCAAACAGGCGACACAAAAACTCTAGTTGTACTAGCAATAGCAATACTAACAATAATACTAAACGTGCTTACATTTGCCAAAGGCAAAAAAGGAAAAATATTAAGCACAATACTAGTAATGTTAATAGGGCTTTCATGCTTAGGAATAGTATCATACGCAAACGATGAAATAAATGTTGCAGAGGTACTAAATAGATTAAGTATAAAACAAAATTGGTTAAATAGTGATAAATACCTAGTAACTGAAGAAAATGTTTCAAGAATAGCACCAGGTGCCAAAGTGGAAAATGTTGCTAACTTATTTAATAAGGAAATAACTGTAACAAAAAATGGCGAAGCAGTTACAGAAGGAACAATTGGAACAGGAATGAAAATAAGTGTAAAAAATCCAACAGCAGCAGATGCAGAAGGAGACTATGCTTACGAAGTATCAGTATGGGGAGATACAAATGGAGATGGAAAATCTAACCAAGTTGAACTAACAAGAATAATAAGAAATGTAATAGATGACGAAAAATGGAATTTAACAGGAGTGCTATTCAAATCAGCAGATTTAACAGTAGACAACCAAATAACAGAAGATGATGTTACAAAATCTGTAAGATACATAGTATATGGAGAAATGGAAATTCCAGAATTCGACCCAGTAGAAGAACCATCAATAGAAGTAGTAGAAGGAACATTTGATGAAGAAGAAAACTGCTATACAACAAATGTTAAAGTTAGCATAACTGAAAATGCAAGCAATGGAATAAAAACACAATATAAAGTAGAAAACTCAAAAGGTGAGCAAGTTCCATACACAGAAATATCAAGAGAAGAAGCTAATGAAGATGGAAAATATGAAGCAGTAATAGAACTAGAAAAAGGCGAAATATACAAAATATCAGCGTACACAACAGGAGAATTAGGAAACAGATCTGAAATACCTTATATAATTGTAAACGGAGTATATAATAATTTAAGAAAGTATATAGTTGAATATTACTACACAGGATTAAATGATGAAGAACCAAAATTAGTAGAAACAGCTGTTCATTATGCTGACATAAGAACACAAATAACAACATATGAAGATAAAAATAAAGAAGGATATGAATTAGACACAACTAAAGGAACAAATGGAGTTGTAGGATTACCACTTACAATTGACAAGAATGAAGAAAGCAATATTATAAAAGTATATTATAAAATAATTAATTATACTATTGAATACCAATTAAATGATGGAACATTAGAAGATGGAAAAGTAAATCCAACAACATATACAATAGAAACACCAGACATAACATTAAATAATCCAGTAAAAGAAAATAATAATTTTGAAGGATGGACAGGAACAGGGTTAACAGAAAAAACAACAGAAGTAACAATACCACAAGGAAGTACAGGAAATAGAGAATATACAGCTAACTGGACAGAAATAGTAACCTATTTAGTTAAAGGTCTAGTTATAGGTGGAAATGGAAGTATAAATGGAGTTCCTCAAGAAGTAGTAGATGGTGGGGCAACAGAAGAAATTAAAGTTATACCCGATGCTGGATATACAGTTGATACTTTAAAATTATATAGTGGAAATGAAATTGCTGGTGAATATCCTGCTGAAGACGCAGATGGACAAAACTGGAATAAATATAAATCAGGAAAATTATATACAATAAAAGATATACACGAAAAAAAACTCATAGTAGTAAAATTTAAACAAGCAATAATGGTTGCTAAAATTGTAGCTTTACCAGGTGACAATGATGAAAGATTAAATATAGAAAGCAGTATAGATGGCAAACTTGTATTAGATCATGAATATGAGTCACTAGAGGATGCATTAGAAGATGCTAGAAGAGTAAATGAAAAAAGAGATCAATTAAAAATAGATGAGCCTAATCTTGAAGGAAAAGTAGAAATAAGATTAATTGCAGATATAGATGATGAAATTAATACAGTAGAAAAAGGAAATGATGTTATTTTAGACTTAAATTCTAAAACACTATCAGGTTCTGATTCTGAAAAATCAATTTTAACAATACAACAAAACGCCAGCCTACAAGTACTAGACAGAACCGAAGACCAAACAGGAAAAATAATTAATAACGACGGAACAGCAATAAAAATCAACATAAATGGAGACCTAATCCTAGGAGAAAACGGAAACGACCAACCAAGCATAACCTCACCAGTAATCCAAGGAACAACATCAGCTGTAAACAACATACAATCAGGAGAAGATAGCGGAACATTCGAATTCTATGACGGAAAACTAATAAGCGACACAGAAAATGTACTAACAGGAAGTCCAAAAGTAATTACACCTGATTTTTATGAAGTAACAAAAACTACAGAAGGAACACAACATGTATTAATTCTTCAAACAATATCAGGATATCAAGCCAAAATAGGACAAACACCATATACAACACTAGTTCAAGCTGTTGAAACAGTTAACCGTAATACTGATTATACAGCTGAAACACCAGTTCAAATAGACTTAATAGCTGAAGAAACAATAATGCTAAATAAAGAAGAAGGTGGAGTAGAAAGAAGCAGTGCAGCAGAAAACTATGCATGTTATGTAGCTGCAGGCAAAAACATTATATTAAACTTAAATGGTCGTACAATAGACCATAACGAACTAAACACAAATATGTTCTATGTTGAAAATGGTTCAACAATGAAAATAATAGATACAACATCTAACGAAGATAGCACAGAAAACTATGCCCAATTAGAGAATTTAGATGATAACTACTATTTTGTAAAAGGAAATAATTATATAGAACCAAATAATATGGAAACAAAGAACACACAAGCAAAAAGTAGAATAGCAATAGACTTAAGCGAAGAATCTGCAGAAGAAGATTTTGAATTAGCATTAGATTATTACTGTAACAATGGATTATATGCAATAGTAACAACATCTGAAACCTACCCAACAACAGTAAATAATGAAGATTATATTATTAATTCAGATAACGCACAAGATTTGGGTAATAAAACAGCAACAAAAACATTAAAAGGTGGAAGCAAATATTATTTATATTTAAATTATACAAATAATGATATATTAAATCATGCTAGAATATATGGAATTACATTAAATGGTAAAAATATAATTAAAGAAGTTTTAAAACCAACAGGACAAATATTAAATGTTGGTGGAGGCATGAGTGGTGAAGGAACTATAATATTAGATGGTGCCATATTAAATATAGGAACATCAACAAGTGGATTTAGTAGTAAATTCATTATGGAAAGCGGTATTATAGAAGGCGATTGGAAAAATACTGGTTCAGGAAAAGATGTTATTTTAAAAGATGGTATAATAAATGGAAGCATTATAGAAAGAAATCCAAATAAAACAATAACAGTACAAAATAAAATTTTAATTTCAGGGCAATTAATATGTGAAAATTTAGCTGGTAATGGAGGAATTGTTTTTGGAGCTACTGCAAAAGCAAATATTAGTAACTGCAAAATATTAAGTGAAATGACTAGCAAAAATAATACTGAAATTAGTAATTCAAAAATACGTAAGTTAATAACTAACCAAATTATTAATAATCAAGATATGTCAGAAGGAACAGATTCAAATGCAAGCATAGATATATCAGGAACATATATATCAGGAACATATATAAGTGAATTAAAAGCAGAAGGTGACGTTAAAATTGAAAATTGCAACATAGGAAAAATAGATGCATCTAATGCAAATGAAGAAACAAATATACAATTAGTAAGTGGAACAGTTAATTCTTCAGATATAGCAATAAAAACGAACAATTTAACAACTCTTACACTAGGTACAAAAAATACAACATTAGCAGCACCAGATATAACAAAGCCAGAAATAAAAGGATTAACAAAAGGAATAAGTGGTAACTGTACAGTAAAATTCTATGATGGTGTTGTAATTTCTCCAAAAGGAACACAATTTGAGAATGTAACTAATATGGAAACAGAAGAGCAAAATGAAAATGGAACACAATTAATAGTTGTATATTCAGAAAAATATACAGAGGATGGAGTTGAATTACAAAAAGCATACTTAGGAATAAGTTTAGAAAAATGTGCACGTATTAACTCAAATACAGCAGGATTAGATGTAAGCGGACTTTCAACTGATGAATGGACATTAGATCAAGATGGATACTATTACTTTACATCTTTAAAATCTGCAATAAATGCTTGTGCATCAAATGCAGGTAACAGTGTAAGTACAATAGAACTAATTGATAATATAAGCCAAATAAACAATATAGCTATTTCTTATGGAAAAAATATTGAAATAGATTTAAATGGTTGCAACATTGAAGCAACATCAATTACAAATGGCGGAACATTATCTATTTCAGATGATTCTACAACAAAAGGAAATATAAAATGCCCAATTGTAAATAATGGAACAGCAACTATAAATAATGGTAAATTTACTGGAATAATTACAAATAATAATATAATGACAATTGAAGGAGGAGAATTCAGTAAACAAATTACAAACCAAAGGGTATTAGTTATGAATGGCGGAACAGTTAATGCGTATGCAGAAGTAGGAATAAAAAATGAGAGTAATTCTAAGTTCGTAGAAGATGAATCTGAAGCAAGTTTATATATAACAGGTGGTTCAATTAATGCAATTAATAGTACAGGAAACGGTGATGTTATTATAAAACAAGCTAATAATTCTACAGTAACTTGTGGAATAATAACTATGCAGCCTGAAGATAAAGGAAAATTAAATATAGATGGTGGAACATATACAACAATTTATAATCGAGCTAATTCAACTGCAGTAATAAAAAATATAATAGGTACAGAACAAAATGCATCATCAATAGAAAATGAAGGAATTATAGTTATAGAGGATTCAACATTAACAGGTGTATCAAACAAATCTGCAGATGCCGAAATGACAATAAAAGGTGAAACAACAACAAATGCAGTTAGCAATAAAGGTAAATTAACAATTCCTAGTTCAGCAAAAGTAACAATAGCAGTAATGGAAAACAGAAAAACAGGAAAACTATATCTTGGAACAAGCGGAGTTGAACCAAGCACTGAGAATATAAAAGTACAAGGTTTAACAGTCGGAATTTATAATAGTGGAGAATTATACTTTAATGATGGTGTAATAATAGGAAATAAAAATATGTCTATTGTAAACGAAATCACTAATGAAGGAAGTGGACAAATTAGATTAAGCAGTAATATTGAAATGGTTACAGAAGATGATATAGAAGAAAATAGAGAAAAAACATATCTAAGAGTTAAAGAACCAGTTGTAAGTATAATTAAAAATGAAGTTGATACAGAGAGTGAGAACTTTGAAAATGTAAATAATTATTTAGACACAGAAAATAATTGTTATTGTTTCTATAGTATTGAAGATGCAGCAAAAGTAAGTAAAACTAATGCTACAATATATTTAAATAGAAATATAACATTATCATCTTCTGAAACAGACGAAATAATTGAAGGTGCAACAGTTAAATTAGATTTAAACGGTCATGTATTAACATATACTGGAGAAACAGGAATTACTAATAATGGTACATTAACAATTATAGATTCATCTACAGCAAGTACAGAAAGACTTAAATCTACTGGAACAAATATTATTTTAAATAATGGAACAGTTACATTAGATGGAGGAGTTTATAATGATAATGTTAATGTTATAAATAACAATGAAGGTGGAACTGCTACAATTACAAACAATGCACAAGTTTATAAAGTACTTAATAAAGGAACAATGAATATTGAAAATTCTGATATATATTTGGTTTCAAATGAAGAAAATGGACATGTTACAATTAAAGATTGCTCAAGCTTTATAAATAATAAAGTTGAAGTAACTAATAACAGTAATAGTACCAATACAGATGCTGGAGTTAAAATTGAAGGAACCTTAACAGGAGATTTATACGTTACAAATACTGCCGGAATTGCAAATATTGTTGCTGATAATAAAGGTGATATTAAGATAAAAACTGTTTCAAATGAAGAAAGTGGAACAATGCTAATTGAAAAGGTAACATATAATAATGCATATAGTGGATATTCAACGGTAACTAATAAAGGTAAAGTAACTATTAAGAATTCAGATATTGGAAATGTAAGTGATGCAAACACTTCAGATGGTGTAAACTTTGAAAGTGGAACTATAAAATGGTTAAATGCATCTACAGGAACAAAAGTAGGTAAAGAGGGTTCTGATGTAACATCAACAGATGCACAAGTATTGATAGATGCTACAGGAAATCTTACATTTAATAGTGGTGTTATTAATTTAGATACGTCAGAAGATGATACAGATGCTTTCAAAAGTGGAATTACAATCCCTGATAGTGCAGAGTTAGTATATACTAAAGGTACTACACAAGACACATATACATTAATTCCTGCGGAAGATGTTGCACAAATAGTAGGTACAACACAAAAATTCAAATCATTAAAATTAGCTGTTGATTATGCAAATGAAAATTACATAAATGGTGAAAATGTTGAAATTAAATTATTAAAAGACGTATTTGTAACAACAGGAAGAGAAGCTGAAATTAGAGAAAATCAAAATATAACATTAAATTTAAATGGTAATGTTTTATATAATAAAACTAATAACAATAGTATTAATAATAAGGGTAAATTAAAAGTAATTGATGGCTCTTCAAGTAAGACAGGTAAGATGATAAATTCTATTGAGTCTGATAAGAATTCATATATTATTAAAAATGAAGGTAAATTAGAATTATCAGATGTTAAGGTATTAGCAGCAAATACTAATAGTATCTTAAATAGTACAGATAAAGAGTTGAAGATTATTAGTGGTAAACATAAAGGAATAATTTACACAGATGGAACTGGAGAAATTAATATCAATGATGTTGAAACATATGGGGAAAATGAAATGATAAATGGAATTTGGCTTAAAACACCATACAATCAAGTTGACGTAGATAGTTCCGCGATAGGAAATATTAATATTATAAACTCAAAAATGAGCATTATTAGTGTGCAAAATGCACATGTAAAAATAAAACAAAAATCTGTTGTAGAGTATTCAATCAATGGATATAAAGGTGGAACATATGAGGAAAGCGAAAGCACACAGTATAAAACGTTTATAGAAGTAGATGATTCAACAATTAATGGAATGATTGAAATAGGAACAAATGCTAAATTAAACATAACTAATAATTCTCAAATTAAAAATACAATTAGCAATGGCGGTATTGTAAATATTGAAAATTCAACTGTGCAAACAAGTAATGTAAATGCAAACAATTCTATGATAACAAATGGCGGAGAGTTGAATATTGAAAATTCTACACTTGAGTACACAGGAAATAATAGAGCCATATACTTATGTGGTGGTAGAGCAACAATTAAAAATAGTACTGTAAGCTCTTCTGGAGGAATTGGTATTTACATGGAACAACCAAATTATCAATATGATGCAACAGAGACGGTTGAGTTAATTTTAGGAGATAAAAATACATCAGTAGAAACAGAGACACCAGTAATTCAAGGTGGAAAAGATGGTATTTATCAAAAAGGTGATTTTGTATTAATTTATTTCTATGATGGTGTTATTAAAGGAAAGAATAATTCAATTAATGTTTCAAGTGGTAGAATAAAAATAAGTGATGATTTACCTAATTTCTACGAAGTTGGAGCAACAACAGATGGAGATTATAAAGTTTCTATGTTACGATTAAAAGGTGATTATCTAGAGGTAGCATCTATTGGAAGTATTAAATATAATATATTTGAAATTCAAAATGCTATTAACTATGCAGCGGCAAACAACAGCAAAATAAATATTGAAAAGAGTTTCGAAATTACAGAAACTTTGAATATTCCTGAAAATGAAAATGTAAAAATAGATTTAAAGGGAAATACATTAAGCGGAAACATAGCTGGAGGACTAATTAACAACAATGGAACATTAACAATTACAGATTCAAAAGAAACAGGAACAAAAGGTAAAATTATAAACAACACAGGAACACCTGCAATAACAGGAAATGCACCAACAGTTGATCCAGGAATTGAAATAACAGAATAGATTTTTGGGATTTTTTGGGACACCTCCAAAAAACATCTTAAAAAAAGACACGTTTGGGGACGGGGACAAAATGTTTCGTTTTGACACATTTTGTCCCCGTCCCCACTTGTGTCACTTTTTTTAAATTCAAGATGTTTTTTGGAGGTGTCCCCAAAACTCTACTCAAAAAATATCAAAATACTATTGCTAAAACCCGAAAAATAATATATAATACAAACGGTATGAGAAAAACTAACCTTTGTATGGAGGATATTTTTCAATAAAGCCCCATGAACCTTGTCAGGTCCGGAAGGAAGCAGCAATAAGTGGTAAGCTTTATGTGGAAAATACTTCCATAGAGAGGTTAGAAGAAAAACAGCTCGTACCATTTTTTTTGAATGCACGCCAATAAAGGAGGATTGATTATATGTCATATACAGCTTTATACAGAAAATTTAGACCAACTAAATTTAGCGATATTGTTGGTCAAGAACATATAACAAGAACCTTGAAAAATCAAATAATTGCAAACAGAGTAGGTCATGCATATTTGTTAACAGGAGGACGTGGAACACGGAAAAACAACAGCAGCAAAAATTTTGGCAAGAGCCATCAACTGCTTAAATCCGCAGGAGGGAGAGCCATGTAATGAATGTGAAATTTGCAAAGCTGCATTAGATGGATCATTAACAGACATAGTTGAAATGGATGCTGCTTCAAATAATAGTGTTGAAGATATACGTTCAATTCGTGAAGAAGTTAATTTTTTACCTACACTTGCTAAATATAGAGTGTATATAATAGATGAGGTTCACATGCTTTCAGTAGGCGCTTTTAATGCATTACTAAAAACATTAGAAGAACCACCAGCACATGTTAAATTTATTTTAGCAACAACAGAACCACAAAAATTGCCAGCAACAATTTTATCAAGATGTCAAAGATTTGATTACAAGAAAATTTCAGAAGAGAATATAAAAGCAAGATTAGAATTTGTGTGCAAAGAAAGCAATATAAATATAACAGATGAAGCCTTAAAAACCATATCAGTTCTAGCAGAAGGTGCAATGAGAGATGGGTTAAGCATACTCGAAAGATGTGCCCAAGAAGGCGAAGAGCAAATTACAGATGATTTAGTAAAAGATTTAGTTGGAATTCCCAAAACAGAATATATTAATAAAATAATTAATTCTGTAATAGATTGTAACGTAGAAAATACTTTGCAAGATATTGATGATGTTATTAGCGATGGAAAAGATTTAAATAATCTTTTATGGGAAATAATTAAATATGTAAAAGATGTATTAGTATTTAAATCTAGCGGAAAACTAGCTTTATATAATGAAAATGAATTAAAGCAAATAGAAGAAATTGCTAGTAAATGTGAAAAAGAAAGATTACTTAATATAATTTACAATTTATCAGAACTGGCAAATAATTTGAAGGTTTCAACCCAAAAGACAATAATGCTTGAAGTTGGAATAATGAAGTTGTGCAATACTGAAAAAACAACTGCTAATCCAGTGGTAATGAAAGCTGTTGAATTTAATGAGAATCCAAATAGCTTAGCAGTACCATCAGCACCGGCAGTTGCATCAGCACAAACCATAGCAAAGTTAACACCAGAAATTGAAAATAAAATAAAACAATTAGAAAACAAAATTAACCAATTATCAAACTTAGTTATCCACAATTCTGCAACAAATGTGGATAACAGAACAGAAAATTCAAGCAAAAAAGCATCAACAGCAAAGAAAACATCAACAATAAATAAAGGCCCATCCAATATAGTAAAAAACACAGCACCATCAGGAAAAAGAATGGATAACTGGTCTAAAATAGTAAACAATCTAAAAGAAGATGGCAAAATAATGCTATATACAAACCTAATGAACACAACAGCAACCGAGCTAAACGACATGACAGTAGGAATTGTATTTAAAAATGGAATAACGCCATTCGGAAGAAGTGTATTAGATAAGCCAGAAAGCATAAATGAACTAACAAAAATAATCTCACTAGAATATGGCAAAACAATGCAAGTAAAATACATAGATAGCAAACAAGAGCCAATAAATCTAGAGGCACCAGAGGAAATAGCAAAAGAACTAGACGTGCCAGTAAATATAATAGATGAGTAGATTTTTTGGGACACCTCCAAAAAACATCTAGCTATTGGAGGTAAATTTTTAAGAACGCTCATAAATTTTTAGGAAAACTTATAAAAAATATTTACAAAATATAAACAAGCAAATTAAAAAGGAGGAATTTAAAATGTCAAAAAGAGGAGGATTCCCAGGAATGGGAGGAATGGGTGGTTTTGGTGGAATGAACATCAACCAACTAATGAAAGAAGCTAAAAAAATGCAAGCTGATATTGAAAAATCACAAGAGGAGCTTGCAGTAAAGGAATTTGATGCAACAGCAGGTGGAGGAGCAATTGAAGTTAAAGTTACAGGTGCAAAATTAATAAAAGAAATTAAAATTAAGCCAGAAGTAGTTGATCCAGATGATGTTGAAATGCTTCAAGATTTAATTTTAACATGTGTTAATGAAGCATTAAAAAAGGTTGATAATGCACAAGCTTCTGAACTTGGAAAATATAATATTCCAGGAATAATGTAGGCTCTCAAAATATATTAACATTCCGTTCGCTTACTGGCGCTTGGGATTGTAAGAAAGACGTAATAGTAGGGTGCCAAACTGCGCACGCAGCTTCATGTTAATATATTTTGAATGGAAAATGGAAAGGAAGATAACAATGGGCTATTACTCACCATCAATAGAAAAATTAATAGAAGCTTTTGAAAAGCTACCTAGCATAGGAAGTAAAACCGCAGCTAGACTTGCTTTTCATGTATTAAATGCAAGTGATGCAGAAACAGAGGAATTTATTTCAGCAATAACAAACGCGAAAAAGAATCTAAAATACTGTTCACAATGTTATAATATAACAGATACAGACCCATGCCCAATATGCGCAAACGCGGGCAGAGACAAGTCCACAATATGTGTAGTAGAAGACGTTCGAGACGTTGTAGCAATGGAAAGAACCCACGAATATAAGGGAGTATACCACGTATTACATGGAGTAGTTTCTCCAATGAACGGCATCGGACCAGATGATATAAAAATAAAAGAATTGCTTGCAAGACTTATGGATGGTGGAGTTAAAGAAATTGTATTAGCAACAAATCCAAGAGTTGAAGGTGAAGCAACAGCAATGTATTTATCAAAATTAATAAAACCATTAGGAATAAAAGTAACAAGAATTGCTCACGGAATTCCTGTTGGTGGAGATTTGGAATATACAGATGAAGTAACATTAAGCAAAGCTTTAGAGGGAAGAAGAGAGCTTTAGCAGAGTTTTTGGGACACCTCCAAAAAACTTCTTGCAAAAAGACTTTGGGGACGGGGTAAAAAATGGACAATATGTCCGATTTTTACCCCGTCCCCAATTGTTCTAATTATCCATCAAAATTCTACAAATATCCCTAGTAGATTTCTTATGAGATATAGAAATTGCACAATTTTTCATCTTCAATAACTTATCTTCATTAGATAACAACCCGCCAATCACTTCTTCAATATTATCTGCATCTTTAAGCCAAATAGCTGCTCCCGAATTTTCCAAAAACTCAGCATTTTCTTCTTCTTGTCCAGGAATTGGATTAATAATAAGCAAAGGCAATTCAGAAGCAAGACTTTCAGAAGATGTAAGGCCTCCAGGTTTAGTTACAACTAAGCTCGAAATACTCATCAATTCCGCAACCTGAGTTGTATATTTGTAAATCTTAAGATTATTATTATTCAATTCATTTTGAACTTTCAAAAACTCAGCATTCAATTTCTTATTTTTCCCTGAAATTGCCACAATTTGATAGTTATTCAAATGATGTGTAAGTGCTTTCAAAACTTGAACAGTACGTTTATGTCCAAGGCCAAATTCTCCGCCACCAAAAAGTAATATAGTTTTCTTGTTTCTGTCTAAATCAAGATCTTTGTAAGCAGAATCCGGATTAACACCAAATATAAATTTATTTGATAAAGGAACGCCAGTTACATGTATTTTATCTTCAGAAATACCTAAATCCAACAATTCTTGTTTCATTTGATCATTTGAAACAAAAAAATAATCATTATATTCTTTACCAATCAGCCATTGTGGATGTGTTTTGAAATCTGTAAAAACAGTCGCTAACTTGCAATCAGTTTTCCCTTGTTCTTTTAAATATGCAGTTATCTGCGAACCAAATGGATGAACTGAAATAACAATATCAGGTAAAAAACTATTAAAAATATCTAACAAGTGATTTGCTAAATATTTTTTAGCAATAGTACTCATTTTAAACCAAAAACCTTTAGGTGATTTATAATAAATATTTTTCCATAACTTAGGCGCTTTTTTAGCCATGTTTTTATAAGCATCGGTAGTAACTTTACTCAAAAAAGGCGTTACCTCTTCGACACAATCAACTACTTTAATTTGTGCATCTAAATAATGTTCTTCTATATATGTTTCAATCGCTTTAGCAGCTGAAAGATGTCCTCCTCCATATTTGGCATATAAAATTAAAACTCTTTTCATATGTTTTTCCTTCCTTTTCAGTTAGATTTTAGCATAAGTTGGGAATGGTTGCAATAGATTTTTTGGAGGTGTCCCAAAAAATCATCCCAAAAAATCACCAAAAAATCAATGAATAAAAACCACAAAACTGGTAACTATAATTGTAAAAACAGGAAATAAAAGGAGGAGCTCGCATGACAAGCTTAAAACAAAAGGTTTACGATTGGAAAGATAGATTAAAAGACAGACATATGCTGTCTATAGTGGTTGTGCTTATTTCAATTATAGTAATATTAGCATTATTCACGTACAAAAAACAAAGAGAATACAGGCAGGCAACTGAAAATTCATATAATTTAGCTTTTTTTGAATTGGTAGATTATGTTGATAGTGTAGAGGTTTATTTAGCAAAAGCATTGGTTTCAAATTCACCAGAACACGGAGCTGAAACGCTAACTTATGTATGGAGAGAGGCAAATTTGGCTCAAAGTTATTTGTCAAGACTTCCAATAAATACTCAGGAATTAGAAAACACGGCCAAATTCTTAAATCAAGTAAGTGATTACAGCTTTTCACTATCCAGAAAAAACATGAATGGTGAAAGCCTTACGCAAGATGATTTAAATAATTTGAAGCAAATGCATGATTACAGTGTTGAATTAAAAAACACGTTAAATCAATTATCATCAGAATTAAATACAGGAAGAATCAGCTGGGGCGAATTAACAAAAAAAGGAAGCCCAGTATTTGCACAAGAAGTAAGCAATTTTTCAAAAGATAGCTTCAGCAACATGGAAGAAAATTTTCATGAATATGCTGGCTTAATATATGATGGTGCATTTTCAGACCATCTTACAAATCCTGAAAGAAAAGGCCTAACAGGCGATAAAATAGATGAAGAGACAGCAAAACAAATAGCCATAGAATTCTGGGGACAAGAAAATATTAAAGAAATAAAATCAAATGGGCTAACACAAAACGCAAACATAGAATGTTACGATTTCTCAGTAAAAAAGAATAACGGATTAGATGCATGGATATCAATTTCACAAATAGGAGGCCACGTTGTACTTGCAAATAGCAACAAGGATGTAAAAGCTGAAATAATAACACAAGAACAAGCAAATGAAATAGGAATCAATTTCCTAAACACTAGGGAAGTAAGAGATATGAAGCCTACGTATTATCTAAAGCAAAATGGAATTGTCACAATAAATTATGCATATGTTCAAGATAATGTAACAATATATCCTGATTTGATAAAATTAAAAATAGCACTTGACAATGGAGAAATTCTAGGAATGGAAACAACCGGATATTTAAATTCACATTATGTAAGAAACCTTGCAACACCAGTAATATCAAAAGAAGAAGCTCGAAACAAAATAAATAAAAACCTAGAAATAACATCAGAAGGCCTAGCAATGATACCAACAGAATATCAAACCGAGCTACTATGCTGGGAATTCAAAGGATATGTAGAAGAAAGACAGTTTTTAGTTTATATAAACGTTCTAACAGGCAAAGAAGAAGATGTATTGGTAATATTAGAAACGCCAGACGGAACTTTAACAATGTAGAAAATTAAGTAGAGTTTTTGGGACACCTCCAAAAAATATCCTAAAACATATTAATACGCAGTGTGTGCGCAGTTTGGCGTTCTACAAAAATGTCTTTCCAAAAAGCTAATCGCCAGCAAACAAACGAAGTATTAATATGTTTTTTAAAACTCTACTCCACCACACCCCCCTAATAATCAAGCCAATTTCAGCTCAAATTGTTACACAAATATAATATAAATTTAATAAAAAAGAAATAAATCAATTAAACTGTTGTTTCCGTAAAGATATAAATTTTATAAATATTCAATTAGCAATTTTATGCTTAGATTTTATTAATAATACGTGTTATAGTAGTTATATCAGAAGGTTATATAATACTAAATAATATATAAAAACAAGAGAAATATAAAACATAAAAGAAAGGAGGCTTATATTTAAGATGCACAAAAGATATAAAGCAAAGCACTTCAACGGTAAAATAAAATTCAACAATATCGGCAAAATGAATACAACTGTCATTTTGCTTATTATGCTTGCATTGAATTGTATAAGCGGTATCCTTTCTTATTTCACATCATATGCAACAATTACAAATGAGTTCACAATTGCTCCGATGTACACTGTGCATTTTGATGCTAATACTGGTACAGGCTCAATGAATGATCAAAGAATGATAATGGGAGTATCAGCAAATTTAAATCAAAATAGCTTTACAAAAGCAGGAAATACATTCAATGGATGGAATACAGCAGCCAATGGAAGTGGTGATAGCTACGATGATGAGGAATTAGTAAGCAATTTAACAAATGTAGCCGGATCAACAGTAACACTATATGCACAATGGCAACCAAATGGATACAATATAACATATACATTAAATGGTGGAACAGTTTCTACAAGCAATCCAGCAACATATACAGAAGAAACAGCAACATTTACATTAAACAATCCAACAAAAACAGGATACACATTTATAGGATGGTCAGGAACAGATCTAACAGGAAACACAAACTTAACAGTAACAATACCACAAGGAAGTACTGGAGATAGAGCTTATACAGCAAACTACACACCAATTACATATTACATAAGATTCAACGCAAATGGTGGAACAGGTTCAATGTCAAATCAAGAAATGACATATGATACAACTGCACATCTAACACAAAATGATTATACAAAACCAGCATATGTATTTACAGAATGGACTACTTCAGCAGATGGAACAGGACAACATTTCTCAGATGGAGTTAGTGTTGCGAATTTAGCCACAACAAACGGAGCAATAGTCGATTTATATGCACAATGGGAAGATGAAACAAATGTAGCTGAAGTAGTAGGAGATAAAAAATATTCATCATTATCAGCAGCAATAGCGGCAGTTCCGGCAGATGGAGTTCAAAGAACAATCAAATTATTAAGAAATATCACTTTGCCAGGTACACTTACTGTAGCAGAAAATCAAAATATAGTATTCGATTTTCAACACTTTACTTTAAGCAATACAGGTAATCGAAATGTTATAAAAAATAATGGAACAATGGAATTTACAAATGGAACAATAACATCAACTGCAGCTTATGGAGCAATAGATAACAATGCAACAGGAACATTAATTGTAAGTGGAGGTAGAATTATAACAACAGGTGAGAGACAAACAATTTACAATAATGGTGGAGATGTAATAATAACAGGAGATACATATTTAAGTTCAAGTGCATCAGATAGAGCTACAATTCAAAACAATAAACCAGATAATGGAACGGCTGGTACAATTACTATTTCAGGTGGACAAATTATTTCAACGGCTACAACAACAAGAGGTGTAATTGAAAATGCAGCAACTGGAACAGTAATTATTACAGGTGGAACAGTAACTTCTAATAATGCACAAGGTGTTGACAACAAAGGAACACTTATTATAGGAGAAGAAGGCGGAGGTGTTGATATAACATCGCCAGTAATCCAAGGTGCAACATATGGTGTAAAAACAACAAGCTCAGCACCAGTAGAATTTTATGATGGAATTGTTAAAGGAAAAACAAATGCATTTAATAATGAAAATTATGTAACAGAAATTGAAGATGAATATGAAATAGCTCATTCAACAGAAGATATTGATAATGAAACATATCAAACAGCATATTTACATTCAGCAAAAGTTCAAGTTAGATTTGATGCAAATGGTGGAACTACATCAGAGACTGTAAGACTTGTTGATGTTAATGCTCCAGTCGGTAGCTTACCAACAGCAACAAGACCTCGTCATTCACTTGATGGATGGTTTACAGATCCAACTAATGGAACACAAATTGATGCAACAGAAGTTATTACAGCAGCAACAACATTCTACGCACATTGGACTCAAACAGAAGCAGAAGTTAAATTTAATGCAAATGGAGGAACTCCAGCAGAAACTACAGAAATTGTTAATGTAGGATCAAGAGTTCAATCATTGCCAACAGTAACAAAGCAATACAAAACATTTGCCGGATGGTTTACAGATCCAACTAATGGAACACAAATTGATGGAACAGAAACTATAACACATGATACAACATACTATGCACATTGGAATTCAATACCTGTAGATGTAACATTTAATGCAAATGGAGGATACATAGGTAATGTAAGTGATACAGAAATAACTAGACATATTTCAGCAGGAGATGTACTTGAATCATTACCTGTTCCAACAAGAACAGATTATGGATTTGCTGGATGGTTTACAGATCCAAATGGAGGAACAATAATTGATGGAACAGAAGTAATAACACAAAATGAGACATATTATGCACATTGGATAGATAGTTCAGTTGCACAAATAGGTGATGTAAAATATCCAACATTACAAGCTGCAGTTAATGCTGTGCCAACAAATAATACAGAAACAACAATAACAGTATTATCAGATATTATAGAAGCCATCGACATTGCAGCAAATAAAAATATTGTATTAAATTTACAGAACTATACATTATTTAATGATGGAACTAAAGTTGTAGGCGAAGAACAGGTGGCAATAAGAAATAAAGGAACACTTAGAATATCAAATGGAACAATAACGGCAGATACAAAATCATCAACAATAAATAATGATCCAGGAGGAAGGTTGATAATAACAGGAGGAAATATTATCCAAACCGGAACTGGTGATAAGAAAAACAAACAAGCTATTTATAACAATGGTGGAACAGTAGAAATATCTGGAACAGCATATATAACAGCAAAAAATAGTGGAGCGTATAATGGTAATAATAGAGGAGTAATTCAAAACTTGAATACAGGAAATAGAGTTGGAACCTTAATTATTACAGGAGGAACAATAGAATCATTAACAGGTCCTGGAATCGTTAACCAATCAACAGATAACAACAATTATTCAAATACAGTTACAATAGGAACAAAAGATGGAACAATAGACTCAATAACACCATCAATACAAGCATATACATACGGTATACAAAACAAATCAGGTGGAATATTAAATATTTATGATGGTATAATAAAAGGAAAAACCGGTTCAATTGACGGAACAGTATCTGATACAGAAACAGGAGCAACAAGAGTAGATACAACAGAAACAATTGGAGGACAAACATATCATGTAACATATTATCAGTAGGAGATTTTTTGGGACACCTCCAAAAAACATCTTGACAAAAAATCAAAGCTAATATAAGCTCATAAAGAAATAGGGGTAAGTTATAATTACAAAAATTATAACTTGCCCCTATTTTCGTCAAAATATAAAAAAGGAGTGATTTATTATGCCAAGATTAGCACGTAAAAATTTAACTACATCATTTTTGCATGTAATGGTTCAAGGAGTTAACAAGGAATTTATTTTCAATGATAATCATTGTATTGAAAGCTATATGAAAATCATGCAAGAAATTTATCCAGATTTCGACTTGGATATTTTAGCATATTGTATAATGAGCAATCATTCTCATTTTGCAATACATACAGAAGATATCAAACAGTTAAGCGAGTTCATGTACAAGGTTAATTCAAAATACGCTCGCATGTATAACAAAGAGCACGGAAGATGTGGCGTACTCTTCAGAAATCGATTTCAAATAGAACCAATTTATAGCCAGAAGCACTTAGCTAATTGCATTAATTACATACATCAAAATCCAGTAAAAGCTAAGATGGTTTCGAAATGTGAAGATTATAAGTATTCATCTTATAATGATTACAAATTGAATAAAGGTATTGCCCAAAGTGATATTTTAAAGCAAATATTTGGTGAAAGCAGTGATTATTTAAGAATATTCGAAAAAGATGGAGGAAAAATGTTTATGGATGTTGAAAGACCAACATTTATGGAAGCAAAAGAGTATATATTAAATGGCGTTAAAGAATTTATAGAAATTAACAAAGTAAAATTACAAGATATTTTAAGTGAAAGAGAAACTCTAAAAAAATTAATAAAGTATTTGAAATATGAATGCAATATTTCTTATGTTAATATTAGAAAATTTTTTCAAATCTCTTACGGAACTATGGATAAACTGAAAGTTTGAATTGAAAATTGAAGATGTTTTTTGGAGGTGTCCCAAAAAATCCCAAAAATCTCCCCAAAAATCTCAAAAACTCTACTCAAAATGTCACACAAATTTAATATTTAACCAATAACCTCCCAAACCGCGAATTTCCGTAAATATCTATAAAATTTAGTTTGAAAATATTATAAAATTGTAATTTGAAATCTATAAAATATAAGAGTTATAGTATAAGTATAGAAACAATAAAATATAAATAATATATATATAGAAAAACAAAAAACGTAAATATAAAAAAAAAGAAAGGAGGCTTATAATTGCCAATGCACAAAAGATACGAAGCAAAACATTATAACGGAAAAGTTAAAATGAATAGTGCTAGCAGAATGATAATAAGTGTCATTTTGCTTATTTTGCTTGCATTAAATAATATAAGCGGAATCCTTTCATATTTCACGTCAAATGCGACAATTATAAATAATTTTTCAATTGCCCAAACTTACACTGTGCATTTTGATGCTAATACAGGTACAGGATTAATGAATGATCAAACAATGACAATGGGAGTATCGAGCAATTTAACATCAAACAGTTTTACAAAAACAGGATATACATTCAATGGCTGGAATACAGCAGCAAATGGAAGTGGAAATAATTATAATGATGGTGAATTGGTAAGTAATTTAACTAATACAGCAGGCTCAACAGTAATACTATATGCACAATGGGAATTAGCAACTTACAACATAACATACAATTTAGATGGTGGAACAGTTGCAACAAGCAATCCAACAACATACAATATGCAAACATCAGCAATTACATTAAATAATCCAACAAAAGATGGATATACATTCAAAGGCTGGTCTGGTACAGATTTAACAGGTGACACAAATACAACTGTAACAATACAACAAGGTAGCACAGGAGATAGAACATACACTGCAAACTATATACCAAACACATATTACATAAGATTCAATTCAAATGGTGGAACTGGAACAATGAATAATCAACAAATGACATATGGAACAGCTGCAACATTAACACCAAATGATTTCCAAAAAGATGAATATTCATTTACAGAATGGAATACAGAGCCAGATGGATTAGGAACAAGTTACGAAGATGAAGAAAGTGTTAACAATTTAACTACAATAAATGGAGGATATGTAGATTTATATGCACAATGGGAAGATGAATTGTATGTAGCACAAATAGGTAATCAAAAATATACAACATTAAGTGCA
Source organism: Lachnospiraceae bacterium Phil5 (assembly GCA_002633185.1). GTDB lineage: Bacteria > Bacillota > Clostridia > TANB77 > CAG-508 > CAG-492. The sequence goes on along the minus strand of NWBM01000003.1, from coordinate 157,513 downwards.
GCATTTGCTGCAGTACATACAAATGGAGAGCAAACAACAATCAAGTTGTTAAAAAATACAAGTATTAGTTCTAAAATTACTATAGCAAGCACAAAGAACATAATACTAAACTTGCAAAGACATACAATTACCAATACTGCATCTAATACATCAAGTGCAAGTACTTTTGAAAATGATGGTACATTAGAAGTAAGGAATGGAACACTTACATCAGGTGCTAAAGCAGGTGTAATAAATAATAATGCAACTGGAAATGTAAAAATTGATAATGTAATCATTACAGCAACAGGATCTAGACAGGCGGTATACAATCTTGGTGGAACAATGGAAATAACAGGAGATTCACAATTAAGTGCAACAACTACAGAAAGAGCAACAGTACAAAATGCTAAACCAAATAATGGAACTGCAGGAACAATAATAATTTCAGGAGGAACAATTACTTCAGCAAATTATTCTGCAGTAGAAAATATAGATACCGGAACAATTCAAATAACAGGAGGAACAATAATATCTGAAACAGGTAAAGGTGTAGATAACAAAGGAACACTTATAATTGGTACTGATGATGCAGAAGTACATACAGATTCACCAGTAATTCAAGGTTATACAAATGGTGTTACAACAACAACAGCTGGAACATTAGAATTCTATGATGGAATTGTAAAAGGAAAAACAAGTGCATTTAATGATGAAAATTATATAGATACAATTGATAGTAATTCAACATTAGATCATTCAACAGAACAAATAAATGGAGATACATATCGCACAGCATTTTTAGATGCACCTGCAAAAGTAACATTTGATGCAAGAGGTGGAACACCAGAATTTGAATATAAACATTTAGAACCAGGTGATCCAGTAGGAACATTACCAACAGCAACAAAAGCACGTTGTACATTGGATGGTTGGTATACAGCAGCTGAAGGTGGAACACAAGTTACAACTACTACAACTGTTAATGGCCATACAACATATTATGCACATTGGACACAAACTGAAGCATTAGTAACATTCCTTGCACCTGGAGGAAATCCAGAGGAACAAACAAGAACAGTAAATGTAGGAAGTCAAGTTGGAAGTTTACCAACAGCGACAAAAACAAATAATGAATTTGTTGGATGGTTCACAACTGAAGATAATACTGGAACACAAATATCAGCAAGTACACAAATAACAGCAGATGTTACATATTATGCACATTGGAATCCTTTAAAATATATTGTAACATTTGATGCAAATTTAGGTAGTGTAACTGAAGCAGAAAGGGAAGTAACACCTGGAACTGCATTAACAGCATTACCTGTACCAACAAGACCAAATTATTACTTTACTGGATGGTTCACAGATCCAAACAATGGAACACAAGTTAGAGAAGGCGATGTTATAACTGGAGATGTAGATTTATATGCACATTGGATATCAAGTGCAGTAGCATCAATTGGAGCAATTAATTATGCATCATTACAAGACGCAATAAATGATGTCCCAAGAGACAATACTCAAACAACAATTACATTATTAAATAATACACTAGAATCTACAGATATATTTGCAAATCAAAATATTATATTAGATTTAAATGGTTACACATTATCTAATAATGGATCAAAAATGACGAATACAGAAAAGAGACCTTCGGCAATTGAAAATTATGGTACATTACTAGTAACAAACGGAACTGTAACATCATCATCAACACAATCAAGTATAAACAATGATGGAGGAACATTAACTATACATAATGCAACAGTTACACAAACTGGATCAGGTGAAAAACAAGCAGTTTACAATTATGCAAGAGGAACAATTATAATTTCAGGATCAACAGTAATAAGCGCTAATAACGCAGGAGAATGGGATCACCATCTAAGAGGTGCTGTTCAAAATGCAGGAGGAACACTTATAATTACTGGAGCAACAATAACATCAAATACAGGACCTGGAATAGTAAATCAACAATCATCAACACTTATATTAGGAGAATCAGGAGGAGGAATAGATGCAACATCACCATCAGTACAAGCATATACAGACGGTGTATTTAACTATAACACAGGAACATTCAACTTCTATGATGGAATAGTAAAAGGTATAAATAGCTCAATTAATGGAACAGTAGCAAATACAGAATCAGGCTCTACAAGAGTTGACGACACAGAAGTAATTGGAGGAGATACATACTACGTTACATATTATCAATAGAGTTTTGGGTAGAGTTTTTGGGACACCTCCAAAAAACATCTATAGATATTGACATAATCCTAAAAAATATGATAAAATATAACCAATAAATTGATACATAAGAGTGAATATATATAGTAACAAACAAGCCATTATATTCGCCCTCTGGCCTAAAATGGCTAGAGGGCGATTTGTTATTTAAATAAAGAAGCTTAACACATATTATTAAAGGAGGAAAATATATGAGAGGTTTTAAAAAGCCATTTACAGAGTCAATGTTAGGTCCAGTTGAAGAGAAAAAAGAAGTTGAATTACTACCAATACAAAAGTTTACATCAGAATTAATAGATATTAACAAAGCAACAAGAGAAGGAAATTTCATGGATGCATATAAAACAGTTGATGAAATGCGTAGTAAAGTTAGAACAAGAGGATACAACAAAGAAGATCGTTCATTTGTACAAGGCAAGTTAATACAGCTATTAGTTGAACAATATGGTGGTAGAATTAAAAATTTGTATGATACAAAAATTGAACAATTTAGAAAGCAAAACGATTTAGGATTATCATTTTCAAGAAAGGCTGATGGTTATCCTAAAATGAAAGGACAAACTAATAAAGATTATATGGAATCATATTATAGAAAAAAGGCAATTGATGAGATTAATGAAATGACAAAAGATTTTAGATATGGCGCATATATGCATAAAGTTGTTGATATTGTATTAAATCCTGAAAAATATGAGCATTATGAGAGATAGAAAAATAAAAAAGAACACATTATAAAGTGTTCTTTTTTTGGTGAGCCAGGAGGGATTCGAACCCCCGACCCCAGGCTTAGAAGGCCTGTGCTCTATCCAACTGAGCTACTGACCCATAACACAAACCATAATAACATAAAAAATAAACAATGTCAATATTAATTTAAAAAAATATTACATTTTCTAGACAAAAAGAAGATTATAGTGTATAATATGGCAGATAAAAACAACCCACAAGGAGGAAAAATAAAATGTTAAATGCAGTAGGCGTAACTGTAAGATTTGGAAAAAGAACGCTTTTTGAAGATGTAAATATAAAGTTTAATAAAGGATGCTGTTATGGTATTATAGGAGCAAATGGTGCTGGAAAATCAACTTTCTTAAAGGTTTTATCTGGAGAGTTAGAACCAAGCAAAGGCGAGGTTACTAAGGAAAAAACAGAAAGACTTTCAGTGTTAAAACAAGACCACTTTGCCTATGAAGAATACACAGTTCTAGATACTGTAATAATGGGAAATCAAGAGCTTTACAATATCATGAAAGAAAAAAATGAAATATATATGAAGCCAGATTTCTCAGAAGAGGACGGAATGAAAGCTGCTAAATTAGAAGAAAGATTTGCCGAATTAGATGGATGGAATGCTGAATCTGATGCAGCAGTGCTTTTAAATAACTTAGGAATAGACACAGAAAATCATTATAAATTAATGAGTGAGCTTGAGGGAAAAGAAAAAGTTAAAGTATTACTAGCTCAAGCATTATTCGGAAATCCTGATATATTACTATTAGACGAGCCTACAAACGACTTAGATTTAAAAAGCATATCATGGTTAGAAGAATTCTTAATAAATTTTGAAAATACTGTAATTGTAGTTTCACACGATAGATATTTCCTAAATAAAGTATGCACACACATTGCTGATGTAGACTTCGGAAAAATTAAAGTATATCCTGGAAACTATGATTTCTGGTATGAATCAAGCCAATTAGCTTTAAAACAAATGAAAGAAGCTAATAAAAAGAAAGAAGAAAAAATTAAGGAATTACAAGAATTCATTGCAAGATTTAGTGCAAATGCTTCAAAATCTAAACAAGCAACATCAAGAAAGAAATCATTAGAAAAAATTGAGTTAGATGAAATAAAACCATCAAACAGAAAATATCCATATGTAGATTTCAAGCCAGATAGAGAGCCTGGAAAAGAAATATTACAAGTAAAAAACATTTCAAAAACAATCAATGGACAAAAAATATTAGACAATGTTTCATTCACAGTAAAACAAGGAGACAAAATTGCAGTTTTAGCAGATAACGAAATTGCAAAAACTGTATTGTTCCAAATTATAGCAGGTGAACTTGAGCCAGATGAAGGTGAATTAGTATGGGGAACAACAATCTCAAACACTTATTTTCCTAAGGATAACAACTATTTATTTACTGAAGATGAAAGTATTACAGAATGGCTAAGAACATATTCAAAAGATCCTGATGAAACATATGTTAGAAGCTTTTTAGGAAGAATGCTTTTCTCTGGAGAAGAAGCTTTAAAAAATGTAAAAGTTCTATCTGGAGGAGAAAAAGTAAGATGTGTTCTAGCAAAAATGATGCTTTCAGGCGCAAACTTCTTAATCTTCGACGAACCAACAAATCACTTAGATATGGAAAGTATTACAGCTTTAAACAATGGAATGATGAAATTTATAGGAAACATTATATTCACATCGCACGACCACCAATTAATGCAAACAGTTGCAAATAGAATTATTGATATTAAGCAAAGTGGAGTTGTTGATAGAGAAGTTGGATATAATGAGTACCTTGGAATTGAATAGATTTTTTGGGACACCTCCCAAAAACATCTTCACAAAAAAGAAGACCCCTTATGCATTGCATAAGGGGTTAATTTTACATACATATATTCTAAAAAATCTTCTCAACAATCTTCGCTACAACAAAGATTGTTCCTCCAATAAGGAATGGAAGTGCTTCATAAAAGAGAAACTGCGAAAGTGCAAAAAAGATATTTCCTTTGGCAAATTTTTTACCTATGAAACAGCATAACAGCAAATAAATGAATGGCGCAATAAATGCAATTCCAAACCATATATTGTTAGTTCTGCTATTTAAAAGGTTTTTGTTATGCACTTTTTCGTTTGATGCGAGAACTGCGAGCGGAATTATAAATATCAATGAAGATGCTTCAATCCGCTCCACTGCATGGTGTTCCTCGTTTTCATCGTATTTGCTGGCATGTACACAAATTACCCAGAAAGTTACAAGAATAGCCCAGAAAATAAATGTGTATATGTCTAAGCAGTTCAATAAATGACTCCGGAAATCACCATAACCATTAATTTTAACGCCTGTTACAAACGCACGGATAAAGAGATAGATAAGTGTAAACATATTGTTTTCCTCCTTGTTGATGTAAAATAAATCTCTTTGTTTTGATGCATATATGTATGTAAAAATTTTGGAAGCATAATTATGCTGGCTCCCAATGTCTTTATGTACAATATATTATACCATAAAAACAGCAAAAAGTCTACTCAAACCCTTGACAATTCGACATTTTTATTATAAAATAATTGCAGAAATTTCAAGTTATGTTGTAATGTTTGTTAAATATTACTAAAAAATATTATAGTGTATAAATATAATCTATAAATTTATGCTAACTAAATACAAAATATTTTAAGACAGAACTTGGGATAATTGTGTCTTTTTTTTATGCCAATTTTATTATAACAAACACGAAAATAGGCATATAAAGAAAGTAAATTTTACAAATATTTTTCAAAATTATAAATATAAATAATTAAAATGGCAAAAAGCCTGTAAGCCCTAAAGATATATTTAATTAACAAAAGATTTTTGACAGTGTAATTACGAAGTGTGCCTTTTCCGTAAGAAAATCAAACTTTGTAATATATTTATAATATTACATTTATATTAAATAATAGTCTTTAGGGTGTTTTTTTGTAGAAAAGTGTTTTATAATTATATTAATATAATTTATTTTGACGAAAAAATGAATCAAGCCAAAAAAGAAAAAAGCAAAAAATGGAAGGATGATTGACGATGAAAAATTTAAAGAGAATTATTGAAGTGTTAGCAATTGTAATAATTGCATTTGCAAGCTTAGGAACAAATGTTAATGCTGCTGAACTTTCAACAACAGAACCTATAAGAGTTGCAGAAGGAGGAATAGGAGATATTATAAGTGCTGGAAAAAGCTTTATACACAAAGGTTCTGATAATCCAGTTGATGGAACAAGTATTGATAACTTTGCAACCCAATTAGCTCCTATAGGAAGTATATTAGCTGCAGTAGGAGTTGTAATATTCTTAGGAGTACTTGCAGTGATGGCTATTAAATGGATTACAGCTAAGCCAGATCAGAAAGCTAAATTACAACAACAATTTGTGGGATATGTTATAGCAGCAATAGTTTTCTTTGGTGCAGTAGGAATATGGAACTTGGTTCAAAATATTATGAATAGAGTAGAAACAGAAGTAGAAAAATCGGCAGACTTAAATACAACATCAATAATAATTGCAAAAAATAAAAATATTTAGATGTTTTTTGGAGGTGTCCCCAAAAATCTACTCAGATAACAAAGGAGGAATATAAAAATGGCAACGCATTATATACCCAAAAATTTAAAAGGTGAAACAAGAATTTTAATAATCTTTAGTGTTAAGTCACTTATAACAACTGCAATAGGAGCTGCAATTGGAGGAATATTATTACTAATATTTGGAGCGATAGGCTTAAGATTTTTAGGAATAATTCTATTGGTTCTATTGGCACTAATAGGCTATGGAATTGGAACTGTAAAAATTCCAAAAATAACAGGCTGGAATTTTACGAAGAATATAGAAGGCGATTCAATAGACGAAATTATAGTTAGATACGCTAAATTCAAGACAAATAGAAAAGTATATTCTTATACGAAGGAGGAAGAATAAAATGGAAAATGCAAGTGGAACAATAGGTTTAATTTACACAATTATATCAATATGTATTATAGTGCTTTTAGTTTTAATAGGAATTGTGATTTACATATGGTGGAAAAACAAAAATCAAAGTAAAAAAGTAATATTCCCAGCTAAAACAGTAAATGAAGGTGGAACAAAAGGAATAGAAGTTAAAATGCAAGGAATTGAATCAATGAGCAAATTCTTAGCTTTTGATAGTATTGTAGATAACATGATTCTTAGAAAAAAAGGTGAAGAATATGTAATGGTAATTCAATGTAAAGGGGTAAACTTCGACTTACTTGGTGAAGAAGAAAAAATTGCAGTTGAAAGCGGATTCGTACAATTCTTAAACATTTTAAGATTCCCAATTCAATTATATGTTCAAACAAGAAGACTTAACTTAACTGAAAACATAGACAAATACGCAGAAAAAATGAATGAAATTTCACAAGAAATCCAAACTCTTGAAGCACAAATAAAGAAGGAAACTGCAAATGGAAGAATGGAAATAGTAAAGAAACTTCAATTTGATAAAAGAAGAAAAGAAAACATTTTAGAATATGGTTTAGATGTAACAAGATATGTTGCGAGATTAAGCCAAAACAGAGACGTTTTACAACAAAATACATATGTAGTTATTTCTTATTACAAATCTGAAATTGGTGGAGAAGTTCAAAACTATTCAAAAGAAGAAATTGATGGAATTGCATTTTCTGAATTATATACAAGAGCTCAAACATTAATAAGAGGTTTATCTGCATGTGGTGTAAGTGGTAGAGTTCTAAATTCTGAAGAATTAGCTGAACTTCTATATGTAGCATATAACAGAGACGACTCAGAAATAATCAACATAAGAAAATCTGTTAACGCAGAATATGATAGCTTATACAACATTGCAAAAGATGTTTTAGATAAGAAAAAAGAATTAATTGCTAAAAATATAGATGAACAAGCAATTGATTTAACAGCAAAGAGTATAGACAGAGCAAATAAAATACGTAAATTAAGAAGAGAACATGCTGATGAAATAAAACAAAGAGCATTAGATTATGTAGAAGCTTACAAATATGATATGACAGACGAATTATATAATGAAACAAAAAAACAAATATCAAAAGCAAATTTAACTGGAGAAAAGAAAGCTGAAAAATCTGTAAAAGAAATGGCAAAAAAGAAAAGTAACTAAAGATATTTAATCCGTGTTTTAGGAGGAGAAGACATATGAATTTAAAGTTAAATAATAAAAAGAAAGAAAATGAAGTTGATACAAAAAAGGAAACAAGCTTATTAAGAAAAAATCAGAAATCGGTAAAAGACATTATAGCACCAGCTGGTGTAGATGCAACCCATACAAATCACATAGAAATTGTATCAAGTACAACTAAATACGCTAGAAGCATGATAATTTCAACAATGCCAAGAATGTGTACATTCCCAGAATTTTTAAGAAGTATGTATACATTTGGTGATGTAAATGTTTCAGTATTTATTAAACCAATAACAGAAAATACATCTCAAACAGAATTAAATAGAAGAATAAATGAAATTGAATCTGAAAGAATTGTTGCAGCTGAAAGAGGAGATATAAACAGAGAAAGATTATTAGCACAAAAAAGATTAGAGGCAGAAGAGTTAAGAGATTCAATTGCTGGAGGTTTCAATAAATTATATGAATCTTCAATTATATGTACATTATTCTCATACAATTTAGAAGACTTAGATAAACAAACAGAATTACTTTCAGCTGAAATGGCTAAAACATTGATTGGAATTAAGCCAGCATGGGCAATGCAAGAAGATGCATTTAACTCTAACATGCCATATGTTGATAATAAAATAAATAAAACACACACATTTGACCGTAACTCAATGGCAACAGTATTCCCATTCATAGGTTCAGACATTGGACATGAAGATGGAATTCCACTAGGATATAACCGTCAAACAGGATTACCAATTTTATATGATAATTTCAGTCATGAATTAAATAACTATAACATGGTTATATTTGGTAAGTCTGGTGCTGGTAAATCTGTTGCTATTAAAACGCTAACTGCGCGTTCATCTGTTTTAATGGGAATTGAAAGCTTAGCGCTAGATGCCGAAGGTGAATATGGACTAGTTGCAGAAGCATTAGGTGGAGTAAATGTTGTAATAAGTCCAAATTCAAACACAATTATTAACTTATTTGATATTGAACCTGAATTATTCAAAGATGAAATAACTGGTAAAGAGAGAGTTATTTTAAATGTAGAAAATAAAGTTGAAGATGTTACACAAGCACTAATTACAATGGCAAGAGGAAGTACAAGAAGTACTGAAGTAAATGAGCTAACAAAACAAATTATAGCAGAAACAGTAGCAGAAGAGTATAAAGCAAGACAAATAACTAATGATGTAGACAGCTTATACATAAAAAGAGATGAGCGTGTAATAGAAGATAGTTATTTAGGAAGACAAAAGAAAGAAATGCCAACAATAGGTTCTTGGTATAAAAGATTAATACATAAAGCAAAGAAAAATACAAACCCAGATTACAGATTCCACTACAGTTACTTAGCAAAAGTAATGAAACAATATGTAAGAGAGTTAAAAGGACAAATGGCTTATTTTGATGGACAATCTACATTTGAACTATTAGAAGATATGCCATTTATAAACCTAGATATATCTCAATTGGAAGAAAGATTTGCAAGACCACTTGCACAACAAATTCTTCTTTCATGGGTTTGGGAAAAATATGTTAAGAAAAACAGTGAAGACAAAACAAAAGCAGCAAAGAAAAGGGTGCTTGTTGATGAAGCATGGATGCTTCTTCCATATCCTGAAGCTGTAGACTTCTTAAATACCATGGCAAGACGTTCTAGAAAAAGAAATGTTTCACTAGCAGTTATTTCACAGAAATTCCAAGATTTCTATGAAAAACAAGAAGTACAAGTAGTTTTAACATCATCAGATACAAAATTATTCTTAGCACAAGATAAATCTGAAATTCAATATATAAGAGAAGTATTTAAATTATCTGAAGGTGAAGCAGAATTCTTAACAACTTGTACAAGAGGTGAAGGATTATTAAAAGTTGGAGATTCAACTGCAATTATAGCAATTAACCCAACTAAGAAAGAATTCGAATTTATAGAAACAAACTTAAATGAAATAGCAAAAAGAAAATCAAAGGAGAACTAAATGAAGAAAAAGATAGTTATAGTATTTACTATAATACTTATGTTATTTAATTTAATATGTAACTATTCTTTTGCAGATTTTTATGGTGATGATGAGGATAGTCAAGAAACCTCTGAGCCAATAAATGATGGAAAAGTTCCTGAAGATGTTGAGGAATTAACACCAGACGTACCAGGAGTTCAAAATAAAGACACTTTTGGTGGAAGTGTGTTAGAAAACTTAACAAAGGGAAAAACAACATTGGAAAAAACAAAAAGTGGAGGTTTCGCTCTACAGACTAAGAGTTTTAACATGCAAACAATGGTCGAAAATTCTTCTAGTAGCACTAGTAGTTCATTTGTATCAGCTTGGACATTTATTGTTGGAGGATGGCTTAACAACATACCTCAGTGGGTTGTTGAAGCAACTGGAAGTGAAATGCCAGAGGATGAAAATGGTAAAACATATTTCACAATATACGACTTAGTAATAGGAAACTACGAGTTTTTCAATCTTAATTTTTCTAAGATGGACACAATAGTTAAAGAAAATAATACAGCAATGATAGAAAAAATTAATGTTAAAGTACTAAAGTTTTATATGGTATTACGTAATTTGTCATTAGCACTTTGTGTTTTTATATTGTTATATATAGCAATTAGAATGGCACTTTCAACATCATCTGAAAATATTGCTAAATATAAAAATATGTTGATAGCATGGTTTACATCAATGTTACTGATATTTTTCATGCACTACATAATAATTATTATAAGTTATATAGCAAATTGGGCTTTAGATGTTATAAAAAGAATTGCAGAAGCATGGGAAGTAGAGAATATAGAATATTCTATATTTAAAGGTGACATTGCTTCAGTAACAACTTCAGCAGGAACTGGAATGCAACTAATAAGTGCTTTATTTATGGTAACAATTTTTGTTTATTATCAAGTAAAATTCCTATTTGCTTATATAAAAAGATATTGCGAAATAGTATTTCTAATTACAATTTCTCCACTTGTTTGTTCAGCGTATGCAATAGACAAAGTTGGAGATAACAGAGCCCAATCCTTTTCAATATGGATTAAAGAAATATCTGTTAGATATGCGCTTCAGATAGTACATGCAATTACATATGTTGTTTTTATTGCATCAGCAGGAGAAATTGCAAAGGCTATGCCGGTTTTGGCAATATTCTTCTTATGGGGAATGGGAAAAGCAGATAAGATTTCAAGAAAAGTAATTGGATTACAAGGAGGAGATCATTTAGAAAAAGCAAAACCTCCAAAAGCACCAAGATTTCCAGGATTAGGAAGATTTAGACATAAAAGATAAAATAGATAGGAGATAATAAATGTCAAAAAAGAAAGCAAAAAAAATAATAATTTTTATATTTATTTTTGTAATTCTATTAGGCATAATATTTTCAATAATAGATATTGTAAAGAAGAAAAAGGAAAATGAACAAAAACAAGAAGCAACAGAGAATTTAAAGAAACAAGTTTCAACATACACAGCTGTAGAACAATTCAAATCAATTGAAGAAGTTTTAGTATACTTAGATTCAGAGTTTATTAGTGAAAATAAGGCAGAAGATGAGCAATTAGATTTAATAGTAACAGCAAAATTAAAATATGATTTAAGTTTAGAAAATAAAAATTATTATGAAAATTTAATTCAATATTCTGCATCTGCAACAAACTATAAAAACTTTGGAATTATAGATAAAGATAAAAACATTGAAATTATAGTATTTTGCAAAAACAATAAAGTATCTAACTATTATATAAATAATGAAAAATTTTATTTTAATAAATTAGAAAACATTGAAAATGTAACAAATTATGAAGAAGATAAAATTACACAAATTAAAAAAACATGTGATTTATTAAATAAAATTGTTTCTCAAAATTGGACAATTAATAATACATACTTAGGAACAAAAGAAAGCACATTTAATGGATATGATATTTATTTTGATGAAGGTTTAGAAGTTAAGAAAATAAACGGAGAAATATACAATATTATATTTACAGAAAAATATCCAGAAAATGTAATTGAAAATTTGAAAGTAAATTCAAACAAAGAACAAATCAAAGAAGCTTTAGGTGAAGCAACATTCACAAAATATGGTGCAATAGGATACAAAACAGAAAAGTTTTATGTATTTTTTTCACAAGATGAAATTTCAATTTATCCTATTAAAACATATTCAACAGATGAAATTATTCAAATAATTGAAAAATATAAAAATACAAGCAACACACAAGAACTAATTAATGAAATAAAGCAAAAATGGCTAGATTATGATATTTATGAGTTAAGTTCAAATAAGTTAATATTACAATACACATTAAAAGGAATAAGCTTTAATTATAATAATCAGTCAGATAATGGAATTACAATATATAGTAATTATACAGGAAAGGTAGATGGACAAAATTCTTTTGAAGATATAAAAAGTGAAAAAGCAAGTTTACCACAAAATATTAATTTCAAAAATGATAATTTAGTTTATTTAGAAGAAATAAAAAGACTTAATAACACTTGTGATTATTCTGAAAAAGATAATTTTGCTACATTACCAGTTATAAACACTAGTCAAAAATACAAAACATATATTAATCCAAACACAAATCAGTTATGTTTTGTATCAATAAAAAAAGAAAATCCAAATTCTGAATTAAGAGAAGGTTTATCAAGTGGAATTTGGTATAATAACGAAATATTTATATACTCAATTTCAGGAAAAGGAATATATAAATATAATGCTAAAGAAATGAAATATCAAACAATTATTGAAGGAAATGAAAAATATTCATTAAAAGAAATAAAAGAAAATGTTTTATACTATGATGAAACATCAATAAATTTATAGAAATTTTAAAGAAAGGAGGAATAGTATAAATGAAAAAAATATTAAAAAAATCTTTAGTTATATATATGCTTATTTGTACTGTTCTTCCTATGCTATTTTCAAATGTTTCAAGAGCAGAAGATAGTGAAGTAATGCTAACTCAAGAAAGAGCTGGAAATTATGTATCAACTTTTGCCATAAATTTCTTTAATAACTGGAGTAGCGAAGATAGTCCGATTGAAGAAGGGGGAGTAACAACAGAATATAGTGCAATAGCTGACATGCAAAATCCTTCAGGTAATAAAATAAGCAGGTTGTCATGGATTAATTTTGTATATAAATATGGTCTTTCACTAGAGAACTCAAAATTTCCAATAAAAACAGGAAAGGTAATGAATACAGACAATTTTGACAAAATTGAGGTTGCGGATTTAGAAAATGCATTAAAAAGTTCGGAAGAGAATTCAGAAGAGGATTCCGATAATAATTCAAGTAGTAATGATGCAAAAGAGACAACTGTAGAATTAATGAATTCAGGAAAGATTTTACCAGGAGATATATTAATAACGTCTGAAAATGATTATTTACTTTATGTTGGTGGAACAAAAGTTATATATGCTACACCAGAAGAAAACTTAAGAGGATATGCAGTACACCCTGGAGAGAAAAAATATGGAGCATTAAGATACGATTACATTCAAACATATTTTGTAGAGGTTAGAAGAGCTTTAGAAGAAGAACATAAAGCTGGTTTAGAACCAGGAGAAGAGGATACAGAATATGAACCACAATATGGTTTAAAAGAAATATATAGAATTAATAAAGCAACAGCGGGAAGCATACCAGACTCAAAAGCAAATACAATGTACAATGGCAGAGGATATTATGATGTTGAAAATACATATAATGGAATGCCAATAAAAAGCAGTTATGATGGTTCAACACATATATCTTTATTAGATTTTATAATTGATGGCTTAGCTGCAATATTTAAGTTAATAGTTAATTTAGCATTATTCTTAATAAGAGCAGTAATTGTAGGATGGATAAATATTTTTGAAACATTAATTCAAAGCACTGTATTAAAACTAAGCGGACATAACAATGCAGTATCATTTGTAGATAAAATTACAGGTGTTAGTACAACATCATATTCGGGTCAAAGAGTAACTGTTGAAAGTTTATTATTTAACAGATTACCTTTAACAGATGCAAATTTCTTTGATTATGAAACAGCCGGTGGATACAGCCTAGTTGATGAAAATGGTAATCCAACATCATGGTTATATAATATTAGAAAAAATTTAGCTACTATGTATGTAATATTTAGAAACTTTTCAATTGCAGCCATGCTTTTAGTAATGCTATATATGGGAATAAGAATGGCGCTTTCAAATATAGCTGAAAGAAAAGCAAAATACAGCAGAATGCTAGTGGATTGGCTTGTTGGACTATGCATAATATTCTTTATACATTATTTTATGTATTTAGTTTTATATGTAAACAATATATTCGTGGATTTATTTATGAAAGAATCTGTTACAGCAGCTCAAGCAATAATGGGTGGAGACATGCAAGAATTAACATTATATGATGCAATAAGAACAAAAGCATATTCATGGAACTTCTATGATGGAACAGTTGGATTAATAATGTATGCTGTAATGGTGTATTACTTTATAAGATATTTATTTGTATATCTAAAAAGGATGATAGCTATATATGTACTTGCACTTTATGGTTCAATAATTGGTTTAAGATATGCAATTGAAAAATCATCTGGTAAAGGAAGAGGAAATGGCGGTATATTTATAACATGGATGAAAGATTATGTGTTCAATGTATTACTTCAAACAATACATTGCATGATATATGTAACATTAATGTCAATAGCAATAAGTTCTGCATTTACATCTGCAGGAGGAATTATAGTTGCATTGTTAACATTTAAATTCATGTTGCAAGCTGATGGAATATTTATGAAGATATTCAACATAAAAGGTGGATTAATGGATGATACTGTTAAACCAACCAATATGCAAGGATATAAAGACTGGCTACAAAAAGGAGGTATGTTGTTTGGAATAGCAATGATACCATATAAAGTTGGAAAGAAGGTAGTTAGTGGAGAAGAAGGGATTAGACCACTTTTAAGATATAGTTTAAATTATAGAAAAGGTGATACAGAAGAACAAACATTGGCTAGAGCAGAAAATAATTACTTAGTTCGTAAAGCAATGAAAGGAAAAATTTTAGCAAGCTTATTGCCAATTAGAATGATGAAAATAAGAAGAAATTCTTATAAAGCAATGATAATGACAAATGATTATACTTTAAGAAGAGATATTTATAATTCAATAAATGCTGAGAAAAAAGAGAGAAGAGGAAAGTTTACTCGCAAATTAAATACAGGCAAAAAAATGATTTTGGGTGGATTGGGAATGATGACAGCTGTTGGAAGATTGCCAGAAGGTTTAGCAAGCAGTGCAGCAGTGTTTATTAAAAGTTATGGAACACTTAAATCTGCTAATGGAGACAAACTAAAAATGTACAGAAGATATAATCCACATACTCGTAGAGGACTTGTTGGTGATGTTCAAATGGACGATAAAAAAGCAGATAAGAACATTGCTAAAAAACAAAGTGCACAACAAACATTAGCAAGAATTGCTCAAAATGAACATATAGTTAGTGAAAATATTAAAAAGATAAAAAATATTGAAAATAACATAATTAAAAATAATCCTAATATGACTAATGAAGAAAGAGCACAATTACATGATAATTTAAAGAAACAAGTACAAGGTGCAGTAATATATGCTAAAAGAAATACAGTGGATGCTGATTTAATTAGAAAAGCAATAAATGCATATTCAGCAAATGGAACAGTTGGTAAAGAATTAAATTCTTCAGATTTACAAGGAGTATTAGAAGAATTAAAGAAAGATATAGACCCTTCTAAATCAAATGTTGTAATAAATGCTGAAACTCAAAAACAAATTGAAGAAGTTATTGCAAATAGCGGAAAAACATTGGATGGAAAAGAAAAGAAGGAATTTGCAGAAATTCTTACAGAAGCAATTGCAAATAAAGACGAAGCTTCAAGTCGTAAAGTTGTATCTGAACATAATTATGATAACTTATTAAATGCAATACAAAAAACATTAAATAATGAAGGTGTATCTGTAAACTTTACTACGGCAACAAGAAATAAAATTAAAGAAGAAATTATTAAAAAGCAAAAAGGTAAAGTGGCACGTGGTTCTGCAGATATGGCAAAATTAAATGCTAACAATATCCTTTCAGAAGGATCAAATGCACAGTTAGAACAACTTATATATACAGTATTAGAGGAACAGAGTATGATTAATTCAAATACAAAAGCAGCGAATAATGCAAAACAAAAAGCTGGTGTACAACAAGCAATAGGAGAAATAAAAGACAACATGAAAAAAATAAGAGGAATGGACCAAGCTAACAAAGCTAAAAATAAAGAAAACGCGATGAAATATAATGAATACATACGCGGAATATTGGATAATTTTTAGGGAGGTGCAATAGTGAAAAAGAATAAGAAAATTATATTACGAACGATAATAATTGCAATTGTTTTAATTGTTGTATATGGATTTACCAATAAAAGCTATGCATTAATTGGTGTGCTTGGAGTAATTGGACTTGGAGCAATATTTATATATGCAGCACAATTATTCATGCTTGCAATTGGATTAATTGGACAAGGAATTATGACTTCATTAACAGATGACGCTTCCAAAACAGGTGGTTCGGTTTTAAGGAATATATTCTTTAACCATAGTTCACTTACAACAGCATCCTTTTTCAATGGAATAGGCATGAAAGATGGTAATGTATGGAAAAGTGGAGATGTAATGTTTAATATATCTCAAAAAGTAAGTCAATATTACTATGTTTTAAGAAATTTAGCTATTGCAATACTTTTATTTGTATTATTATATATTGCAATTAGAATGGCTACTTCAACTTTATCTGAGCGTGAGGCTAGATACAAGAAAATGCTTACAAACTGGGCAGTAAGTTTGGCATTAGTATTTGTATTGCACTACATAATGGTTGTAACATTCTATGTTAATAATACATTGGTTTCAATATTAGAAGATACTATGGGTGATGATGTTGTACTAAATACAGCTTCACTCGTGAAACAAGGTTTGGTACCTATAGCAGGTTTTGGCGAGTCGTTGATATTTATGATATTAATAGGCATGGAAATTACATTCTTATTTATGTATATAAAACGTATTTTAGTATTATCATTTTTAATGTTAATAGCACCATTAATTACAATTACATATTCAATAGATAAAATTGCTGATGGTAAACATCAAGCATTAAATACTTGGCTAAAAGAATTTATATATAATGTAATAATTCAACCATTTCACTGTATTTTGTATATAACATTAATTCAAACAGCAGTTGACTCAATGACTGATCGAGAAGGAATTGGTGGATTTATAATATATATTATAGTATTACAATTCGTTAAGGAAGCGGAAAACATTATAAAGAAAATATTTAGTATTCAAGCAGATAGTATGCCTGGAATGCAAGGTATGGGTGCTTTGGCACTTGGTGCTGTTACTGCTCTTGGTTCTAAAGCTAAAGGTGAAAAATCATCAAATAAATCAAATAGAATGCCTAAAATGAAAGATGAGTCTGGAAAGAAAAAGACAAAAACTCAAGAGGAAAAAGGCAAGAAAAATAATGAACAGGACGAAAAAAGAAAAGTTGAAGCTGGAGCAAACCAAAAAAACAATACTAAAGGTACAACAAATAATCAAACTAAAAATACCAATAATGGACAACAATCAAATACAACTGGAGCACAACAATCTACAGATAGAGGCGAAACATCTGGCTCAGAAACAAATTCTGCTCCAAGTGTAATTTCTACTGCTAATATTAGTTCTGGAAGTGAACCTCAGTCACAAGAAGGACATGGAGTAGGAAGTTACTTAGCTAAAAAAGGAAGAAGAATTGCAGGAGGATTTACAGGAGCATATAAATTTGCAGCAGGAAATGATGGAGGAGTAAAAGACTTCCTTAAGAATTCAGCTAAAGTAGGTGTTACATTAGCAGGAACAGGTGTAGGACTTGGAATGGGAAATCTTAATGATGCAATTGGTCTTGGAATGACTGCATATGGGGTAAGCAATAAAATAGATAATGCAATAGATGATTATAAGAGTGATAGAATGTTGGAAGAAAATGAAGATGAATTTACTGAACAATATGCAGAGTATGTACATGCATATAGACAAACGGTAAATCCAAATGCAACAGAAGAACAAATAAGACAAAACTTAAATGGAGTTATTGATTCATATGAAGATCATACTTTAAAATATGATTCAATACAAGATGAAAGAGAAAGAGAGTTAAAACGTAAATTCATTGAGAACTCATATTCAAAAATGAAGAAAACACTTAAAGTTAAAGGTGATGACAACGCTAGTGACTCTATAAAAACACTTACACAGAGCAAGGGAGCACAAAAATATAAAAAATTATATGGTTCAAAATAAAAATATTATAAGGAGGTGAGTCTATGGCAGAAAATGATTTAGACAATCAAGGTGTGGTAAATGATACAATAGGCAATGAAGTAGAAGACCCTGAAGTTGCTGCACAAAGACAAGCTAGTGAAGGTAAAAGACAGATATTAAGAAATGCAGGGAAACTAGCATGGGAAGGCACAAAGAAGGTTGCTCAAAAATTTACAGAACCTATTGTGAACTTTTTCAAGAAAGTATTGGCAAAAATTGCTGAGTTTTTAGCACCTGCATTAAGTGTTATAATAACTATTTTAATTATTCTATTCGTAGCCATAGGCTTAATTGGATTTATTTTAAATGTGCCTGGATTTATGAAAGCTAAGCTTAACGATATTATTGCTGGTGTAGTAGATTCAATATCAGATTGGTGGTATGGTAATAACCGCCAGTTGTCTCCAGAATTACTAGACGTAGAAAAAAGAAAAGAACTATTGAATTATATAAGCAGTGATTTGGGATTTGATGTAGTTGGATTTGGATTTGTGCCAACAGTAACATATGCAGAAACAAATCCTGAAACAGGTGAAGATCTTAGAGGAAAACAAGTAATAGTCGATTATAGTACACAGATAGGTAATATAAATAAAGCAAAAAATGGTAAGGTTAGTGATCCTAATAATCCTGATGCAGATTTAATGTATTATTATTTAGTGGCTAATGAAAGAGCATATATACAAAGAGATAATGGTATAGCTGGATGGTTATTTGGAACAAAACAAGATTGGAATGGAATGTTATACATTGATGATGAAACATTTAGTGATTCTAAGGTTGAAGTTGATAGAAAAAATAAAAGATTAAAAATTTCGAATCCAAACCGTTCTTGGTCAGACTGGTTTAATAGGGATAATTTTTCTTATTCATTAGAGGGATGGACAGGTAGATATGGAATGCCGGTAGAATTTTCATTGGCTTTACATATTGCTTCAATGTCATCTGGTCTTGTTAAAGAGATGATAACAAATGAAAATTTACAGACCAATGTTAAGATAAAATTAGAAAAATTTAATTGTGATTTAAATTTTGAAATAACATTGAAAAATGGAGAAACTTTAAAAATACCATTCAAAGCAAAAGACGACAGAAGCGATTTGCGTATTAAGATGAATGAATATATAGAGTTAAAAAACAATACTAGATATACATCAGTGGCTGACTATGTTGCACTAGCAAAAAAACGTGCCGAAATATCACAGAATTTATCAATTCAAGGATTAAGTGATGCTGCAAGTTACATGTATAAAAAGCATATTATAAATGAAAGTATGTATGGTTCTGGTGGAGTAGGATATAAAGGAGTATCTAGAGTAATAGATGCAATGAGTTCTATATTAGGAAATGAAGGATTGGCAGTTAGACTAAGTTATAGTGATCCAGAAACTTTAGGAAACGGAAAAGAGTACTATTATGATTCAGATGCACTAGACCAAGTTATATTATATCAACCGGGAAGAGCACTTAGGTACTCCGTAAACTCATCTGTAAATGACGATTTTGTGGTCGATGGTTTTAATGGTTATAATTTAGATAGCGGTGCATATGTATGTGCAGTTAACGAAATAGATCAAAGTGGAGAGATAGATTATAATACAGGTAAATTAGGAAGCAGGATTACTGGTGGGGAAACAATGGTTAATAATGATGGAGAATATACTTCTGAATATCGAAGTATTAGGACAAGTCAAATTAATGGTTTTTCTTGTAATCAGCAAGACAACAATTATGAGCTATTTGAACAATTTTTTACTTCAAAAGGATATAACAATGAAGAGGATATACCATGTTCTACAATACAGTTAGTACCTAAAGCATTAAATAAAAAATATACAATTCAGTATAATACTGGAAGTGGTCAAACACTTACTAGAAGCTTTATTACAGTAAGAGGTTTGGGAAGTTACTATAACAGTGAGGCTCAAATTTCAATATTCCTTAGTAGAATTGTAAGCGATAATGACATGCAGGAAGGTTATAGGGTAACATTAAAAGAAATCGATTGGTTTTTAGCATTATTAACAGTAAGTGGACAGTATGATGGATATAGTTGGCATTTCCCTAAAATGCAAGGAAATTGGAGACAAGAAAGTAGTCAATATAAATATTATTCGAATATGTATGATGAAATGATAAATTATTGGAAAAGCGGAAATACAGATGCAGCTATTGCAAAATATTATGAATTATTTAACCAATTAAATGAAGACTACCAAAATGTATCCAATATCTCAGAGTCATATGAAGTTCCATTTATTGAGACTATGAATCAGATTTTAAAAGAAATTGGAGATGGAATTACATGGGAGACAATACAGTATATTGTGTTTACACTTGCAGGTGGAGTAGATATGAATAATCCAGATGTTGAATATTCAAGTCCATATATTGACACTGTAACAAAACACTGGTTCAAAGACATTCTTTTTGAATATGAAAAAACGTCAGAACCTATAAAAATGAGCTATACAGGAGAAGAGTTTGATGGACTACAAGTGGATGCAATTCTTTATCCTCAAAAAAATTATGAATATAATACACAAAGTGGATCTCCATATATAGTAAAAGGAGATATAATAACAAAAGATGGAGTATTAGTTGAGGATGAAAACGAAAAAGAAACAGTATTGAATAAATTCAATGAATCTATAAATGGTAAAATATTAGCAAACGCAGGAGTAAAAGCAAGTTATACAGCCGGAGATGGCTACAGAACAACTAAAAAGATATTTACTCAAGGATATTATTATAAATTTGATGGAAGTGCAGAAACAGCAAGAAGTGTATTTTGGCAACAACAGCTTGAAAATGCAGAACCTGGAACAGCAATTTTGGTTACTGTATCTGAAGGAAAAATAATTAATGCTACAACACAATTATTAGATAATAATACACAACAAATAAATTATAATAAAAATCCAGAAACTCCAGCACAGCTTATTTGGGAAAGCGGAGGTAATACTAATGAAAAAGGTGAATATGTTCCTAAAAAAAGCCATTATGTTTTCATTGCATCAGATGATTATAAGTATGTATCTCCAACTGAAAAAGGGAAAACATATACAGATGTTCAAGATAGTGTAGAGAGAATAAATGGACTATGGGAATATATGAAAGTTGCAAGTAGAAGAGAACAGCTAAGCTTTGACAATGTAACTTCATCAGGTGAAATTATAGCTGCAACAGGTCTTTCAATTCTAAAAAATTGTAACACAATAGATGCTGATTATATATACAGAGATTTAAAAGAAATGTTAATAGACTTAGGTTACTACACAGAAGCAGAATTTGACCAGTTAGATGTTCAATTAAAATGGTTTATTCCAAGATATAATCCATCAGTTTGGCCACAAAATAGTGTTAATGATTTAACATTTGCAAGTGTATTATATCCTTTGGATGAAGAAGCTGAAGAAGAGGAAGAAATTGATGAATCTCAATTAACAGATGAAGAAAAAGAAGAACTTGCTAAGAAAAGAGCTTCTGAACAACTAAATACGTTGTCTGAAAATGTTAAAGGATTTAAACCTCATTTAAAAGTAATTGCTCCAGCAGCTTGCGAAGTATTAGAGGTTCATGAAGATTCTATTGAAATTAAATTTGATGGAGTTGAACAACCTGATATAGGAATTATGAATGGTTATGTTATGACAATTCGAGGAATTATTCCAGCATCAGATGCTGTAGAGGGTAAAAAATATAAAGCAGAAGATGAAATTGGTAGAACTGGTACTGATAAGATTGAAGTATTCTTGAAAAACGATATTGGTAGAGTTTTAAGTAATGTTAGTGATTATATGGCTCCTCGTAAAGCATCAAGTCAGCCTTATGAGTTTACTGATGATGAGATTGTATTGCTTGCTTATGTTATAAATCACGAAGCAAATCCTAGTGGTATGGTAAATCAAATGCAATACGATATTGATAGAGGATACTGTATATCATATACAGATGCTTATGAGGCAGCAATGGCTTATGGCGAAGCAGTTGGATATGTTTTAATAAACAGAGCATTACAAAACTATGGAAATCATGGAACAACAATAGAAGAACAAACTACAGCGCCAGGCCAATATGATGGTTCATTCACAATAGAGTATGCTTTAGCTCATGAAAGTGATATATCTCCTAGCGCAATGGAAGCGGCTTTGGTATGTGCAACATATGATTGTGATATAATATTAAAACCAGATGATCCATTAGTAAAAATGACTCGAGATGTAACGGGAGAATCAGCGTGGACATTTGGACATCAAGTATTCTGGTGGCTAGATATGGATAGAACAGAAGGAATTGCTAACAGAGGTAAAGACGTAATGGATGAATATGCACATAAACGTGGAACGGGAACAGCAGAGCACCCTTACCCTGTTGAAGTTGGAATGGGATCAGATGATGGAAGCACTGGAAATAAATCTTGGCCATGGGATGGATATTTAACATATTCAAATTAATGTGAATTTAAAGGTGGGATTTAAGTGAACAAAAATAAAACAGTTTTAATAATTATAATATTAATAATAATTATAGAAATATGCACAACAGTCATACTATTAAATAAGAATAATGACAATAAAAATATCATATTAAGTCCAACTGCAGAAGAATATATGGGAAGTCAAGATGGTTTTTCAATAGAAAACTACTCAGAACTATTAACATACAATGTAGGAAACATTTCAAAAGCCGATATAATAGATGTTTTAAACGAATATGTTACAGGTGTATTACCTGTAGCATATTCTTCAATAAATAGCTCAGAAAACGACTTAAAAATCGCATATTTAAACAACAAAACCGGTTTTCAAAAATGCGGAATACACAATTCAGAAGAATTAAAAAAATTAAGCAAAAAAACAAACAATACAAAAGAAGTAATTAACTTTGAAGAATACAAAACCGCAAAATTCACAGGAATTGAATTTGATGAAGAATATACAATTGTAAAAGCAGAAGTAACATACGTTAATTACAGAAAAATAAATGTAAAAATGAAGTTCGCAGATAAGATTGCTAAAGTAGTAGAGTTTGAGGAACAGTAGATTTTTTGGGACACCTCCAAAAAACATCTTGAATCGAAAAAAGTCGAAAAAACTCGAAAGAAAATTTTAGAAAGGAAGAATTAGTTATGAAGAAAAAGAAAATAGAATTAAATCAAAAATATCTAATTTTAATAATTATAATTATTTTTCTGTTAATAATAAATTTAGTGTTATTTCTAAAAAGAGTAATTGCGCCAAAACAACAAGAAGAACAAGCTATAACTAATTCTATAAATAATAATAAAAACAAAACAAAAGAGTACAAAGTTCCACAAACAGATGAAGAAATAAAAGCATATTTAGCAACTCTAAAAGAAGGGAATAGAATTGAATATTATTGCGGAAAATTCATCAAATTGATAGATGAAAAGGAGTATGAAAAAGCTTATAAATTGCTTTACAGTGAATTTAAACAAAACTATTTTCCAACTATAGATGATTTTATCAAATATGTTGAAAACTTCTATCCACAGTCATATGCATTAGAATATGATGATATTGATAGATATAATAATATTTATGTTGTTAGATTAAAAATCTTGGATTATAACAGTTCTCCAAGCGACGAGCCTAAGGTACAACGTGTTGTAATTCGTGAAAACGATTATAATGATTATGTTGTATCATTCCAAGTTGTGAAGGAGGCTGAGGAATGATGAATACGTATACAAATTTCAGAGTAAAAGCGATTCAATTTTGGAAAAGAAATAAGAAAAGAATATTGATTGGTATAATAATTTTTTTGATAATTCTAATAATAAATAATGTATTAAAAAATATGCCAAAAAAATTGCCAGAACCATCATTTTCTTATAAGCCTCATGTTGCAGTGCTTACAGACAAAGAGGTTCCTAAAAAATATCAAAAACCAATTGAAGATTTAGTTGATACTTATTTCAATTATTGTAACAATGGTGAATATGAAAATGCATATAATTTGATAACAGATGAGTGTAAACAAGCTTATTATCCTACATTAGAAGAGTTTACAGGGTATGTAAATCATGTGTTTGAAGGTAAAAAGAAAATTTACAGTTTGCAAAGTTATTCAATTGTAAATAATATCTATGTATATCAAATTAAAATTTTAGATGATTTCTTGGCAACAGGTACATCTGAAGGATATTATTATTATGAAGAAAAATTAATTTTAAAAGAAGAAAATGGTGAAATGAAATTATCAATTGGAGAATTCATCAGCCAAGATCAGCCTCATATAGCTGTTGAAGACGAATATATGAAAATAGAAATATTTGATAGGACAATTGATTACGAAACTGAAACATATAGAATTAAGGTAACAAACAAGTCAGATAGCAACTACATAGTTTTAGCAGATGGTACGCAAAATAATGAGGTATTACTAAACTTAGGAAGCAGAAAAGATAATCCAAGCAAAGTTGTAGACACTTTCATAGTAAAACCAAACGGATTTAGATTTGAAACAATTACATTTAACAAATTTTTTGATGATGGAAACACTTCTCA
Organism: Lachnospiraceae bacterium Phil5; assembly: GCA_002633185.1. GTDB lineage: Bacteria > Bacillota > Clostridia > TANB77 > CAG-508 > CAG-492. Next base: position 132,438 of record NWBM01000003.1, on the reverse strand, counting down.
AGGAATATACTTTGGCGCAGTTAGAATATTAAATAACTATGATTATAGTGTTGGAACAACACAAGAAGTATTAGATAGCGCATTAAAGCTATACGCAATGGAAATTCCTTTGCAATAAATTATTGAGTAGAGTTTTTGGGAGATTTTTTGGGACACCTCCAAAATTTCCACCAAAATTTTCAAGCATATTAAATATAAATCCGCACAAAATAATAGTATTCTGTTGGAATAATTTCTTCAACGGAATACTATTTTCAAAGCTTAAAGGGAGGTTTGTTATGTCTAGAAAAAACAGTGGTTTAATGTCTGAAGACCTAAAAGTAGAGATAGCAAAAGAACTTGGAGTATATGAACAAGTAAAACAAGACGGTGGATGGCAAAATGTATCATCAAAAAACTGTGGAAATATTGTAAAAAAAGCAATAGAAATAGCTAACAGAAAAGTGTAGCTATTGTTAGGTTTTATTATAGTTTAATTTGAATATAGTTGAATAAAAGAGCATAAATTCCGAAGAAATTCTCAAAATAAATTTTGGATTTACCGGGAGTTTGTGCTCTTTTTTGGGAGATTTTTTGGGACACCTCCAAAAAACATCTTTCTTTTTTTGACTTTTTTCGAACCAAGATGTTTTTCGGAGGTGTCCCAAAAAATCCACTCACTTGATTTATTAAAAAAAGTAGTATAGAATGTGAGCAGTGAATACATTAACAGTGGAGGTAATAATAATGGAAATATATTTAAAAGATATAATAAGAGAGTGTAACGCAAAAAAAGTATTTGGAGATGAAAGTATTTGCTGTAAAAATTTTTCTAAAGACACAAGAACAATAAATAAAAGTGATGTTTACATAGGAATTAAAGGCGAGAATTTCGACGGAAATTCTCTATATAAAGAAGCATTAGAAAAGGGCGCAAGTGTGTGTATTTTACAGGGAATTAACGAAGATGAAGTAAAAGAATTATCAACAACATATGAAGATAAATGTGCAGTTGTATTGGTAGAAGATACAATAAAAGCTTTACAACAAATTGCATCATACAAAAGAAGTTTATATAACATCCCGGTAATTGCAATCACTGGAAGTGTCGGAAAAACAAGTACAAAAGACATTGTTGCAAGTGTTGTAGGAATGAAATATAAAGTGTTCAAAACACAAGGAAATTTAAATAATCATATTGGTGTTCCTCTAACGGTTTTAAGTTTAGATGATCACGAAGCATTAGTTGTTGAAATGGGAATGAATAATCTAGGCGAAATTAGTGTTCTTTCAAAAATAGCAAAGCCTACAGTTGCAATAATCACAAATGTTGGAACAGCTCACATTGGAAATTTGGGCTCAAGAGAAAATATAAGAAAAGCAAAATTAGAAATATTAGATGGAATGCAAGATGATGGAGTTTTAATTATCAATAATGATAATGATATGTTACACGACTGGTTTGAAAATGAAGCAATCCCACAAAAGGTTGCTACATATGGAATTGAGAATAAAAGTGATGTAATGGCTAAAAATATCGAGCTGTTAGCAAATTCAAGCAAATTTAAAACAACAATAAACAACGAAGAAAAAGAAATTGAAGTTCCAGTTGGAGGAATACATTTTGTATACAATGCACTATGTGCAATAACAGTAGCAACAGTAATTGGAGTCCAAATTGATGATGCAATTACAGGCATAAAAAACTTCGAACTAAGTAAAAGCAGAATGGAACTAATAAAACTTCTAAACGAAGTAACACTAATAAATGACTGCTACAATGCAAACTACGATTCAATGAAAGCAAGTATAGAATATTTATCAAAAACCTCAGAAGGCAGAAAAATAGCAGTTTTAGGAGATATGTTAGAATTAGGAGAATTCTCAGAATCACTTCACCAAAAAGTTGGAGAAGAAGTACGCAAAAACAAAATAGATATACTAATTACAGTAGGAGAAATGGGAAAAGTAATTGCAGCTGAAGCAAAAAAAGAACTAGCAGAGGTTTACACGTTTGACAACAATCAAGACGCAATTTCTAAAATAAAAGAAATAATGAAGTCACAAGACACAATTCTAGTAAAAGCATCAAACGGTATGCATTTTGCAGAAATAGTAGAAAAATTAAAATAGGGATATTTTTTGAAGATTTTTCGGGAAGATTTTTTGGAGGTGTCCCAAAAAATCTCCCAAAAAATCTTCCCGAAAAATCTACCTAGGAGGTAAAGTTATGAAAAAACTTGGCGTTATATTTGGCGGAAAGTCAACTGAACATGATGTTTCAATAGTTTCAGGGCTTTCTGTAATTAAAAATTTAAATAAAGAGAAATATGAAATTACACCAATTTATATGAGTAAAGATGGAGATTGGTTTTTATATACAAAGGATATAAAACAAATCGAGACAATAGAAGTTGGTGAGCAGTTAACAGAGTTACAAAAAATTGATAATCCTTTTGAAGTTTTAAAAGGATTGGATGTTGTTTTTCCTGTTTTGCATGGTTTATATGGAGAAGATGGTACAATTCAGGGAATGCTTGAATTGCTTAACATTCCATATGTTGGCTGCAAGGTTTTAAGTTCGAGCATTTGTATGGATAAAGCTTATGCTAAAATGCTTCTTGAAAAAGCTGGAATTAATCAAGCTGATTTTGTGTTTATAAAAGCAGAGAATACAGAACCAAACAAATTCATATATATTGACGAAAATCTAAACTTCAACTATGACGAAACCATTGAAAATATCTGCGATAAAGCAATAAGTAAACTAGGTCTTCCTGTATTTGTAAAGCCATCAAATTCAGGCTCGTCTGTAGGAATAACCAAGGTTTCTCAAAAAGAAAATCTACCAAACGCAATTTTAAATGCAGTTCAATTTGACAACAAAATACTAATTGAAAAAGGTATAAACGCAAGAGAAATAGAGTGTTCTGTTTTAGGAAACTACAAGCCTGAAAGCTCATGTGTAGGCGAAGTAATTCCAGCAGAAGAGTTTTATGATTTTAATGCGAAATATCATAATAGCGCTTCAAAAATAATAATCCCAGCGCAAATTGATGAAGAATTATCAAATGAAATAAGAAAAATGGCTATAAAAGCCTATGAGGCACTAGATTGTAAAGGTTTAGCAAGAATTGATTTTCTTGTTGATAAAAACACAAACAAAGTTTATTTAAGTGAAATAAACACAATGCCAGGTTTCACTTCTATAAGCATGTATCCACAACTTTGGGAAAAATGTGGAAAACCTTATTCAAAATTACTTGATGAGCTTATTGAAAATGCATAAAATATATGTTATAATGTGCCAAAAGATGGTGGAAAAATACGAGGGGGATGTTAAATGATATTCAAAGATTACTACAAAATATTAGAATTGGAAAACAACAAAGCTACTGTTGATGAAATAAAGGTTGCATATAGAGAACAAGCAAAAAAATATCATCCTGACGTAAATGTTGGAAATAAAGATGCAGAAGAAAGATTTAAAGATATAAATGAAGCATATAGAGTGCTTTCAGAAAGTGTTTCAAGAAGAAAATATGATAGAATGTGGAACAATTATATAGGTAAAAAGAAAGCTAAATATGAAGAAAGTTCAAGAGAAAAAACTTCAATATTTAGCGACTTTTTCAATATTTTTTTCGGAACTACAGAAAACAAAAAAATGGAAGCAAAAACTAAAACATCAAAAAACGAAAAAACTCCCATAAAAGGCGAGAATATCGATACAGAAATTGATGTTTCATTAAATGATGCTTTTTACGGTTTAGATAAAAAAATTTCTTTAAGAACAGTTAATGGAAGAATGAAAAATTTTGATGTAAAAATTCCTGCTGGAATTCAAAATCATGAAAAAATAAGATTGATGGGACAAGGCAAACCTGGCGTAAATGGCGGCAGAAGTGGAGATTTATTCATAAAAATAAATATTAAAGATAATCCTGAATTCAAACTTATTGGATATGATTTATATTCGAACTTACTAATTACTCCATGGGAGGCTGTTCTTGGTACAAAAGCTAGCTTACGCTCTATTGATGAAGAAGCATCAGTAATTGTTCCAAAAGGTACTCAAAGTGGCGAATTATTAAGAATTCAAGGCAAGGGATATAAAGATGGAAAAGGTGGAAGAGGAGACTTGGTTGCAGAAGTTAAAATAGTAATTCCAAAAACTATGAATGACAAAGAAAAAGAACTATTCCAAGAATTAAGTCAAGTATCTAAATTCGATCCGAGAAACGCAGTGTAAATTTACATAAAAATGTTGACATTTCTAGAAAATAAAGGTATAATAAGTGTATATGATTATACAAAAGAATAACTATGAAAAGAATTCATAGAGAGGGGTGTATGGGTATATGGAAAGCATACAAGGTAAACATTTTAGTATTACCGATAAGCAAAATGTTAGTACAGTAATATATCAAGTTAATGAAACAAACAAAAATGAAGTTTTAAGTGGTGCACCAAAGTATACAGTTGAAAGGCTTGAATATGCTGAAGAACTAAGAGATGGGGCAACAAGAAAAACATTTTTTGTTGATAATCCAAAACCTGAAGGAAACAAATTGGTATTTTTATCATTTGCCGACGGAAAGGTTGTTGTTAACATGGGTATTTTGCAAGAGGATAAAATACGTATTTCAAAGAAACCTGCACCTGTAAAATTTGATACATTATATTCAGATGAAGAAACAATGTATAAAGAATTTAAATATACACCAAATTTGCAAAGACCTATTTCTATAATAGATCCAGAAACAGCAGAAGAAATTAAACCTACATTGTTTTTTGATAAAGAAACAAATGAAGTCAAAGGTAAAATTACATTAAAACCACAAAAACCATATTTTGCTTTTGAAATTAGAGAAGATAAAAAGTAATTAGATTGTATCTAAAATTTAGAAAAAAGAGAGGAGAATTGAGATGAGTTATACAAGTGGAAATTCATCAAAAGCTTCAAAGGAAGTTAAAGAAGAAATTAAAATGGGATTTAAAGTTTCAGGAGGTATTTTTGTATCTGATAAAGACAAAATAATTATGAAACCAAAAGAAACAATAAATCAAAGTATTCCAATGTTTGATATTGTAGAAAATTCTTTCGGAGTATTCAAAAAAGGAAAGGACTCAAAAGGAAGAGAAGTTATAGTTACAAAGACAAATAAGTATGTAAAAGATGAAAATGGAAAATATACAGTAGCTCCAAAAACAAGAAGCGCTGAAAGATAGTAATTAACGAAAGAAGAAAAGAGGAACTTTATATGGAAAAATTTAAAAGTTTCATGAAAAAATTAAAAAAGAATATTTTAGCGTATATAGTAGTATGGCTTATTATAGCCATACTACTTGTTGCGCCAGTGACTTATACCATTACAGAAGCTACAATGAATGGCCAAAGTTGGTTGGAAGGAATGACTTATAATTTTGTAAACAATTTAATAAAACTTCCAATAACAGAAGTGTTTAAAGAGCCATTTACTAAAGATTTTGTAACAGGTATTGAAGTATTCACAATAATTTACATACTTATATTAATAAAAGGGATTATGAAAACATTACCAAAAGGTCAATATGATAAAATTGAACATGGTTCAAGTGATTGGTGTGAAAAAGGTGAACAGTATAAAGTATTAAGCAAAAAAGATGGAATTCTTCTTGCAAAAGATAATTATTTACCAGTTGATAAGCCAGGAAACATAAACGTTCTAATTGTTGGACGGATCTGGTGCTGGTAAATCAGCATCATATTCTAAACCAAATGCTTACCAAATGTTAGGTTCATACGTATTTACAGACCCAAAAGGCGAGTTATATGATGATACAGCAGGTTTCTTAAAAAGTCATGGATATGAAGTTAAAATGTTAAATCTAGTTAATCCTGCAACAAGTGATGGATACAATCCATTAGCACATATTAAAAGTGAATTAGATGTAGACGTTATTGCAAATACTGTAGTAAAAGGACAAAAAAGTGATAACAGCAATGCAGATCCATATTGGGATGACATGGCAGAGATGTTATTAAAAGCTCTAATTTACTACTTACTAGCAGTTCGTCCACCAGAAGAACAAAACTTAGCAAGTTGTGCTGAATTAGTAAGAGCTGCAAGTAATAATGGTGGAAACAATATGTTATCTGAATTAATAGGTGTTCTTCCTTATGATCACCCTGCAAGAATGTATTATAAATCTGTTGAACTTGCATCAGATAAAACATATAGTTCAATATTAAGTTCATTGCAATCAAAATTAGGTAAATTTGATTCAAAAGAAATAGCTGAAGTTACATCAACAGATACAATAAATTTTGAAGATATTGCAAATAAGAAAACAGCTTTATATGTAGTTTCATCAGACACTCATACAGCGTACGACTTCTTATTAACAATTTTCTTCTCACAATTAATACAACAATTATACGATTATGCTGATAAAAATCCAGGTGGAAAGCTAAAAATTCCATGTTTCTTTATATTAGACGAGTTTGCTAATATTGGTAGAATACCAGATTTTGATAAAAAGATTTCTACATCAAGAAGTAGAAAAATATCATTCAGTGTAATTTTACAAAACTTAGACCAATTGGAAGCAATATATGAAAAATCACATGAAACAATTTTAGGTAACTGCGATACTCACGTATTCTTAGGAAGTAACTCATTTAAAACAGTTGAATATTTTTCTAAAGAACTAGGTGAAAAAACAATATCTAGAAAAAATAATTCAATAAATAGAGATGCTCATGGAAAGAAAACTGGAAAGAGTGAATCTGACCAAATAATGGCAAGAGCACTTATGACGCCAGACGAGTTACGTAGAATGGGAAATGATGATTGCATTATTTTCGAAAAAGGTTTAAAACCAATTAGAGCTAAGAAATATTGGTATTTCAATTATCCAATGTATAAAGAAATGAATCAAGTAAAATTAAGCCATAACGATTTTAATGTAGGAGACAGAGGAGTTTGGAGAAAATTCAATCCTAATAATCCATATACAGACAACAATGTTAGTGGTGGGACAGATTTAAAAGTTGAATCTTTAGATGATTTATTTGAAGAGGATATTGAAAATGACAATACAGATGTAGATTTCCCAGTATATGAAGATAATGACCCATCTGAATTAGATATTCAAAAAGAATTAGAAGCAAAATTCGATGAGTTATTTGGACCTTTGGTTGAGGATACTGGAAAGAGAAAATAAAAAATAGAAAGAGACACAGCGGTAAATAATGTGTCTCTTTTGTTTTATCTAATAAAAAACAAAAGTTCGTAAAACCATTGACTAAAAATTCCACTTATGATATAAATAATAAAGAAAATAAAAACCAAGGAGAATATAAATATGAAATTTGTTCACATGGCAGACATGCATTTTGACACATCATTCACAACATTAACAAATAAATCAGATTTAGGAGATAAACGTAGATTAGACCAAAGAATAGCATTTAATAAAATAATAAAATTTATAAAAGAAAACGAAATTCAATTTTTATTTATAGCAGGAGACTTTTACGAGCATGAATATATTAGGCAAAGCACAATAGACTATATAAACAATTTATTTAAAGAAATACCTAATACTCATGTTTTTATTTCACCTGGAAACCATGATCCATTCTTAAAAAATTCATTTTACAATAAATATAATTGGAACAGTAATGTTCACATATTTGGCCCAGAATTAAGTGTTGTAGAGCTTGAAGACGTTGATGTATATGGATATGGTTTTGATGATTTTTATTACACAAATACAGAGCTAGAAGATTTCAAATTAGCAAATCCAAATAAAATAAATATACTAGTTGCACATGGTACATTAAATGCATCAAACACACTAGAAAAAGTATATAATCCAATTTCTGAAAAATTGCTTAAAGAAAAAGGGTTTGATTATGTTGCATTAGGACATATTCACAAATTAGACTACAACACCGAACCAAATCAAAGAATAGTATACTGTGGTTCAACAGTTTCAATGGGATTTGATGAGCTAGGTGCACACGGAATTTTAGTAGGAGATTTAGAAAAAGAGGAACTACAAATTGCATTTGTCCCAGTTGATAATTGTGAATTTATTATTAAAGAAATTGATGTAACAGAAATGCTAGATTTAGACGAACTTGCAAGCGTTATAAACAGTATAGAATTTGAAGAAAATAAATACTATAAAATTTCTATAATAGGAAAAAGAAATTTCGAAATTGATTTATTTAAATTAAAAAAATTAATTATAAATAATAATATTATAAAAATAAAAGACTACACAAAAATGAATTATGATTTAGAAAAAATAATGAGCGAAAATACTTTAAGAGGATTATTTGTAAAAGAAATAATGAATAAAATGGAGAGTAATCCGGAAGACCGAGAAGTGCTTGAAAATGCATTAGAAATAGGTTTTGAAATACTTGATAAATAATATTGAAATTAATTAAAAAAAGAGGTGAAAAAAACTTGAAGATAAAAGACATAAAAATAAATTCATTTGGTAATTTAGATAACAAAGAAATACAATTATCAGATAATATAAATTTAATATATGGAAAAAATGAATCTGGAAAATCTACTTTATTAAAATTTATTACTAACATTTTTTATGGAACATCTAAAAATAAAAAGGGTAGAGAGTATTCAGACTATGATAGATATAAGCCATGGGGAAAAGAAGATTTTTCTGGGAAAATAAAATACGAATTAGACAATGGCGAGCAATTTGAAGTATATAGAGAATTCGGAAAGAAAAATCCTAAAATATATAACAGCAATATGGAAGACATCTCAAAAGAATTTTCTATTGATAAAAATTTAGGAAATCAATTTTTCTATGAACAAACAAAAGTAGATGAGCAAACATTTTTATCAACAATTGCAGCAATGCAACAAGAAGTAAAATTAGAAAAAAATTCACAAAATGTATTAGTCCAGAAAATGGCTAACATAGCAGGAACAGGCGAAGACAGTGTTTCATATAACAAAGCAATGGACAAACTATACAAAAAACAATTAGATGAAATTGGAACATATAGAAGCCAAGGAAAGCCTATTAATATTGTTCAGAATAAACTACAAGACCTTAAAACAAAAAAGATGAACTTGTTATCATACAAAGATCAAAAATTCAATTTCGAGGAAAATAAGAGCAATATCGACGAAATAATAAAAAATGATGAAGCTAAAATATTATTATTAAAAAAATTAAAAAATATTACTGACGAAGAGCAAAAAGAAACATCAAAATTAAATTACAATAAACTACTAATCGACAGAAAAGACGAAGAAATAAGCAAACTAGAAACTGAAAAAGAACAATTACTAAAAGAAAACAACTACAAAGAAGAAGATGAATTATTCGAACTAATAGCAAGAAACGAAAACAAACTAAGAAAACTTCGTGAAGATGTTTTTGGGGACACCTCCAAAAAACATCCCCAAAACTCTACTAAAAAATATATAATACTTGGAATTATTGCAATAATAATAAACATTTTATTATTTATTTTTGTACCAAATAAAATATTGAAATTCGTAGGGTTAGCAATTTTTCCAATATTAATTTTAATGTATTTTATTGAAAATAATAAGAAAAAAGAAAAAGATTTAATACAAAAAAATAAAAGAGAAATGAACAATCGTGTTGAAGAAAATAAAATATTAATTGAGCTTGATAAAAACAAAAAATTAATAAATGAAATTGATTCAAAAAATGCGCAAATTCAACTTTTAGAAAAAAATAAAAATGAAGAAATAAACAAATTAAGCGAAATAGAAAGCAAAATAAAGAATTTAAAAGAGAACGAGATTCAAAAAATAAAAGAAGAATTCAAAGACAAAATTGAAGAAAATGAATTAATAGAATTGCTTGATACGACTAACTTAGAATATAAGCTGGAAAAACTACAACAAGAAACAAATGATAGAAAAATAGAAATCCATAAAATAGATTTAAACAAAGAAAATATAATGCCACAACTTGACGATTTAGCAAAAGTTGAAGAAGAAATAATAACAGCAGAAGAAGAGTACGAGGATTTAATGAAAAAAAATAATGCAATGATAGTAGTAAAACAAGCCTTAGAAAATGCATATGAAAAAATGAAAAATACAGTAACACCAAAATTCACGAACAACCTATCACAAAACATATCAAATATTTCAAGTGGAAAATACAACAAAGTTTCAATTAACGACGAAAATGGATTAATGGTAGAACTACCATCAGGAGAATACGTATCGGCAGAAAAATTAAGCTTAGGAACAATAGATCAACTATACTTATCTCTAAGATTATCAATGTGTAAGGACATATCAGAAGAGAATATGCCATTAATATTAGACGAATCATTCGCCTTCTACGACGACGACAGACTAGAAAACATATTCAAATTCCTAATAGACAACTATTACGACAAACAAATAATAATTCTAACCTGCACAAGCAGAGAAGAGACAATTCTAAACAAACTAAAATATGAATACAACAAAATAGAATTATAAAAAAACGCCCGCGCCTTTTTCATAAAGGTTTGGGGCGTTTTTTATAAATTAATTCTACTATTTTTCTCTCTCTTCTTAAACAAAGTAATCTTATTCCCAATAGTTTGCACCAAAACAGCTCCAGTCAACTCTGCAAGCTCATTCCCAAGCACCTTGGCACTATCCGGAGCAGTTTCAAGCACGGAAATCTTTATCAATTCCCTAGCCTCCAAAGCATCCTTCAACTGTTGGATCAAATTCTCAGAAACCCCAGACTTCCCAATCTGAAAAATAGAATCTATCCCATTAGCAAGACTTCTTAAATAAGCACGTTGCTTACTATTTAAATTATTCTCCATAACCATTTCCTTTCTATTCAATAAATTATAATTATTAAATATAATACTATAATTTTTCATAAAAATCAATATCTTTCATAATATCTAACAAAGAAATAAACAGGAGGAAAACGCATTTGAAAAAAATATTAAAAATAGTATTTGTAATTATAGCCAGCTTCGTAGGCGCAGGTTTTGCATCAGGAAAAGAAATTTATGAATTCTTTTTTATATATGGAAAAAAAGGAATACAAGGAATTGCTATTTCATTTATAATAATTAGTTTAGTTATTTATAAAGTTTTAAAAATATGCAAAAAAAATAAAATAAATTCATATTCAGAATTTTGCTTTTGTATTGTTAATCAAAACAAATTCTTTTCCATAGTTTTAAATAATATAATAAATATTTTTTTATTAGTATCATTTTTCATTATGATTTCAGGTTTTTCAAGCCTTCTTCAGCAAGAATTTAATATTAATAAAATAGTTGGAACATTAATTATAGTAAGTTTAATTATTTTAGTGTTATTAAAAAATGTAAATGGCTTAGTAAAAATAAGTAATTATTTAATTCCAATTTTTGTATTTTTTTTATTAATAATTATGATTAAAGATTCAAATTATTTAAATTTTTTAAAAAATCCAATTGATGAAAAAATAATAAAATATGTATTTTTAAACAACTGGTTTATAAAAAGTATTTTATATGCATCTTACAATTGCACCGTTTTAATTCCGGTAATTGTGTTAATAAGTGAAAAAATAAAAAATGAAAAAAGTTGTATGTGCATAAGCATAATAACTCTCATGATGCTGATTATTCTAAGCATATCTGTTTTTAATTTACTTACTTTGGGAGATGATATAACATATAGCTTAGAAATGCCAATTATTTCAATAATGCAAAAATATTCAAATATGTATAGAATTATATATATTTTTCTTATTGCTATTTCAATTATTACAACTGCAATTTCAGAGGGATTGAGTTTTTTAAATAATACTACAACTAATAGAAAAAAATATATTAAAAATTTAATAATAATAAGTTTTATAGCAATTCCGGTTTCTCAAATAAGCTTCGGAACGCTAGTTAAAATGCTATATCCAGCGTTAGGCTTAATAGGATTTGGAGAATTAATCTTAATATTAAAGCTTAATTTTACAAAGAAAAACAGAAATAAAAACACGTTATACCCCTTGCAAAATTACCAAAAAACTGGTATAAATTAGTTATAAAATAATATCAAAAGAGGAATGTTTATGAAGTTAATTGAATATAAACAATTTGGAAATCTAGATGAAGATAGAAAATTAAATAAGAAAAAAATAGCAGTTGTTGGTGTAATATTAATTATTCTTTTAATAATTGCTATTTTAGTAATTACATATATATCAAGTAGTAAATTTAGAAATTTTATGGATAAATATATTTTAATGAAAATTATTTCAGAAGGAAATGCACCTTCAATATCCATAGAATCAGAGGAAAATATTTATACATATGCATATCACGATTATGTAGTTGTATTAAAAAATAATGAGCTTAGTTTATACAATTCTTCAGGAAAAAATGTGCAAACATTGAAGCTTAACGTTAGCACTCCAGTATTTGAAACAAAAGGAAAATACTTGGTTGTGGCAGAAAAAGGACAACAAAAAGTTTATTTAATAAAAGATAAAAAAATAGTATGGGAAAATAATGTTGATGGTAATATAACAAAGGTTGGATTAAACGACAATGGTTATGTTGCAGTTGCAGTATCTGGTACAAGCTATAAATCAGTTATTACATTAATTGATAATAAAGGAAATGAAGTGTTTAAAACATTTCTATCAAGCACATTAGTAACAGATGTATCGGTTTCTAGTGATAATAAATATTTAAGTTTTTGTGAATCAGATATATCAGGAACTTTAATAGAATCAAGGGTTAAAGTTGTTTCTATAGATGATGCAAAACAAAAGCCTGAAAATGCAATTATTTATACATATCAAATTCCATCAAATATGTTAGTTTGTAACTTAGAATATCATCAAAAAAATGAATTAATGTGCATGACAGAATCACAAATATTATCATTGAAAAACGGTGCAATAAGTGTTGTTGAGGATTTTTCAAAATCTAATAATACAACATTTGCTGGTATTAGGCTTTCAAAAAATTATTTTAAAATAATTGAAAATATGAATGGAATTAATAATCAAACTTCAAATGTTGAAATACACAATTCAAATGGAAAAGGAACTGCAGTATACACAATAAATGGAATTGCTAAGAGTGTATATTCTAAAGAGGGAGTAATTGCGGTTAATGTTGGAACAGAAGTGTATTTTATTAATGAAAAAGGATGGCTAATTAAGAAATTTACATCAAATCAAGAAATAAAAGATATAGTTCTTGCTGATAATATTGCAGGGGTTATTTGTAGAAATAAAATTCAATTTATTGGTTTATAGGTAAATCCATAAAAATCTAAATAAAAAAGGAAGTGTAAATATACACTAAGGTGAATAAAATGTCTATTATTGCTGATTTAATTGTTATTGCGGTTATAGCTTTATGTACATATGCTGGATATAAAAAAGGATTAACAAAATGTTTAATTAATATTTTTTCGTTTATTATTGCAATATGTGTTGCATTCATGCTATTTAAGCCTGTTTCAAATATTGTTATAGATAACACAAATTTTGATGAAAATATTCAAAGTTCAATAGTTCAAATTTTTGAAAACAGTGAGAAAAATGATGATAAAAAAACAGAAGAGAATAATTCTCCAATTTTAAAATATGTATCTGAAGAAGTTGAAAAAGCAACCGAAGAGAAGAAAAACGAAGTTGTAAACACAACAGCTACAAAAATTTCAATAAATATAATAAATGTTTTAGCTTTTATAGCATTATTTATTGCAACAAGAATTATATTAATTTTTGTAAAAACTTTAACAAATTTGATTACAAAGTTGCCTTTAATAAAACAATGTGATAAAATAGGTGGCGTAATATATGGAATTTTACAGGGATTGATAATTTTATTTATCACATTTGCCCTAATTACCTTTATTTCAACAATATCTGGTAGATATGAGGTATTAGAAATAATTAATAATTCCTATATTGCAAGTAAATTATGTAACAATAATATATTACTTAATGTAATTTTTTAATATAATTAGGAGTTGAGATTTTTGAATAATAAAAAAATAGGAAGAAAGTCTAGCGATAGAGAGTTAGAATTTGAAAGACAAAAGAAGAGAAAAGCCTCAGTTGTTGACGAGATAACAATTAATATACCAACAGATTCTTCAGAAAAAAGAAAGAATAAAAAGAAAGTTGAAGAAGAAGTATATAGTCCTGAAGAGGATTTCAAAGAAAGAAAACATAAGCCAAAAAAGAAGAAGAAAAAAATAGTTCTAAAAATAATTTTAGTACTTTTAATAGCGGTTATTGTTCATTTTGGATATAAAATAATAAAAGGAATGAATGAAAATGGATGGACTATGGGTGGTTTTGTTGCAACAATGTTGGGACATGATTCAAACACTCTAGCAAGGTTGTCTAGAGTAAATATTTTACTTGTAGGACAAAGTCAAAATTTAACAGATACACTTTTAGTATGTTCATATGACCCAAAAACACAAGATGCGGCATTACTATCTATTCCAAGAGATACATTTGTTGGAAGAAGTAGAGCTTCAGCATCAGCATATGATAAAATAAATGCGGTTTATCAAACTAATCCAGATAAACTAGTGGAAAAAGTTAGAAACATTACAGGATTAGATATCAACTATTACATAAAAGTTGATACCAAAGGATTAAGAGAATTGGTTGATAGTGTTGGAGGAATATATTTTTATGTTCCAATAGACATGGATTATGATGATCCAAGCCAAGATTTATATATTCACCTAAAACAAGGCTATCAATTGCTTGATGGAGATAAAGCAGAACAATGTGTGAGATTTAGACATAATAATGATGGTTCAACATATCCAAAAGATTATGGAGAGCAAGATATAGGTAGAATGAGAACACAAAGAGAGTTTATTACAGAGGTAATTAAGCAGCTTGTTAAGCCTAAAAATATTACTGCAATAGATGATTACATTAGAATTGCAAATGAAAATGTTGAAACTAATTTTAGTATTTGGAATTTAAAAGATTATGCACCATATTTGCTAGATTTTAAAACAGAAAATTTAAAAACTGGGACAGTTCCAGGTGTACCAGAAAAAATAAATAATTTGTGGTTTTATTCATATAATAAAAAAGAGACTCAGAAATTGGTGCAAGAGTTATTTAAAACTGAGTTAACAGAAGAGCAAGAAGCAAATACAAAAATAACGGTAAAAATATTAAATGGAACATCAGATGAAAAAAATTTAACAAATATGCAAAATTTATTAAAAGAAAATGGATATACTATTGAATCTGTTGGAACTACATCTAAAACAAAAACAACAACAATAATGAACAGAACAAAACAGAAGTCTGAAGTAGCAAATAAATTAAAAGAAACAATAGGCGTTGGAATAATTGCAGAATCTTCTAGCAATGAAAAAAGTTCGGTTGATTTCACAATAATAATTGGTGATGATTATAACTAATCATCACCAATTTAATCCCTATAAATATAATTTTTTCAATATATTTTTTTAAAATTATTTATTATCAAATATTCTTAAATTATTCTTATTTATTCACAAGAAAATTTAAATCAAATTTTTCAATAAAGGAGGTGGTGTTAAGCAGATATTAATTATTCAAATATTAATTTATATAGGAGGTGATTACAAATTTTATTTATTAAATTTCAAACTGATTTATGGAGTGTGATCAATGAATAAAATTAATATTAATAAAAAGAGCATAATAATTTTATTTTTAATTATTTTATTATGCATTATTGTTGTGTTTATAAGTATGTCTAAAAAAGAAAAAGATAATTTTGTAGTAAGTGAAAGTGATGAGATACAGGGCATTTCAAATAAAAATGACACAGAAAATAAAAAACAGGAAAATAATGAAAATGATTATATTTTTGTACATATTATTGGTGAGATAAAAAATCCTGGAATTGTTGAAATACACGAACGGTGACAGAATAATTAATGCAATTGAATTAGCAGGTGGAGTTACCGAAAAGGCTGATTTAAGTAAAGTAAATTTAGCATTTATTTTAAGTGATGGAAATAAAATTAGAATTCCGAGTGTTGATGATATTGATGTTAATAAAGAAAATTATATAAGTTCAGATGGTGGTAAAAATATTGTAATTGAAGGGAATGGGGAAAGTTATGGAAAAGTTAATATTAATGTGGCTACTCAAACAGAACTAGAAACATTAACCGGGATTGGACCATCAATTGCTGCTAAAATAATTGAATATAGAAATAAAAATGGAAAATTTAATACAAAAGAGGACATTAAAAAAGTAAGTGGGGTAGGGAATGAAAAATATAATGGAATTAAGGATGAAATAACAGTAAAATAAAATAAAACCAGTTGCGAAATAATTCGAAACTGGTTTTTGTTTTGGTTGCGGGGGGAGGACTCGAACCTCCGACCTTTGGGTTATGAGCCCAACGAGCTGCCAACTGCTCCACCCCGCGATAAATGACTTCATACATTATATGATATATTATTATAAATGTCAATACATAATACAAAAATAATATTAATTAATTATTTTTATATTATGTATTATATGACATTTTTGGTTATTTTATTACTATCAATTTCATAATTAATAGAATTATTATTATCGTCTAATTCGTTTTTAAATATTTTTCTTAATTTATTCATTTTATTTACAAGCTCTTCACCACTTTTAGGAATAAAATGTTTATAAGATTCTTGGTTATTAATTCGTGCAATTTTGTTTATATATTCTAGGTCTTGTCCATATTTAAAAACAATGTCTAAAATATCTTTTGATTTTCTGTACCCTTGTTCAATAAGCTTGTTTGTTAAACTGCTATTAAAATAAAAATAATCTTTTAATTTTTTATCATCTTCAAAAACAACTTCAATAATTGAAGCATTAGTTTTTAAGTCCTCATATTGTTCGCTTGCGTGGTCAAATCTTAAAACAAATATTACATCTAAGTCTTCGTTTTCCATTGGCGTAATTGGTGTGTTGTCAAGGAAAGCTCCATCAACGAAATAATCATTATTTACTAAGATAGGGTTGTACAAACCAGGGACTGAAACACAGGCTTTTAAAAAATCTTTTTGATTATTTCCAATTTCTTTATTTATGTTTTTATAACAAAGCGAAATATTTGGTACTTTTATATAGTCTATATAGCATGATGCAGAATTGTTTACACATGTATTTGAATGCATTTGCTCAATATAATCATAAATAATTTTTCGTTTATTAGATTTTACGAAGAATTCTTTGGCAGATTTGAATTCCAAATTTCTCCAGATATCTAATAAGTAATCTAAATTATTATTTATAAAGCCATAAGCGTTTAGAGCTCCAATTGAAGCACCACTTACGGCTTTTATATTTTCTATATTTGTATGTTCTAATAGAGCTTTGCAAAATCCAATTTCATATGCACCTTTAGCGAATCCGCCAGAGAAAACAATTCCAATGCGTAGATTTTTTAATGCAGAGTTCATAGTGCGATTTTTGCCTCCATTTTAATATTTTTCCTGAATTTCTTTAATTGAATCATAATCATTTCTAATTATATCCAAAAATACATCTGCAATACGTGGATCAAATTGCGTATTTTTATTTTCTTCAATTTCACTAATAATCTTCTCTAATTCTAAATTATCTCTGTAAGTACGTCTAGAAGACATAGCATCAAAAGAATCTGCAACTGCAGTAATTCTAGCAAGCAATGGAATATCTTCTCCTTTAAGGTTTTCAGGATATCCTCTACCATCATATCTTTCATGATGATATTTAACAATTGGAATTATATCTTTGAAAATTGTTGCATTTGAAAGTATGTGAACGCCAATCGATGGGTGATGTTTTATTTCAGAATATTCATCAACAGTTAATTTAGATTCTTTTAGTAAAATACTATCTGGAATACCGATTTTACCAATATCATGGAATAATCCGCCAATGCGTAGAGTTTTTAATTCTTCTTCACTTAATCCCATTTTTTTACCAATTAATACGGAGAATTCAGAAACTCTATCAGAGTGGCCTTTAGTATAAGGGTCTTTAGCTTCAACTGTATAACGTAAAGTTTCAATGCTTTCTAAATACGCCTTTTCAAGCTTATCATTTGCATCTTGTAACTCTTCATTAATTCTCTTAATTTCTTCCATTTGTTTAATAGATTTGATTCCAGATTCAATTAATAAAAGTAATTGATCAAACTTGTTGCTCTTTTCACAATAACCTTGAATATCTAGTTTTTTAATAGTTTCCAAAGGTGGAGCCAAATCTTTATGACCTGTTAACAATAAAATATATAATTCTTTATTAAATTTACGAATTTCTTCAACAACTTGATCACCATGATAAGGTGTCATTAAAAAGTCAAGTAATAATAAATCAAAATGCTCTTTCTTAATTAATTCTATTGCTTCCATTGGGTCTGTAATACCAGTAAAATGATATCCAGAACGCTTCAAAACAATAGACAAAGAATCAATAATTCCTTCCTCATCATCAACTGCAAGTATTTTGTAATTTTGTTCAGTTTGTGTTGCTTCATTATATTTTCTCATCTTATCACTCCTTATAGGGGTATTTTTTTTTATTATATGAAAAAAAAGAACATTCGTCAAGATTTTTTGGGACACCTCCAAAAAACATTGGAGGTGTCCCAAAAAACTACTTAACAGGCAAAATTACATGGAAAATACTTCCCTTACCAAGTTCAGATTCGAATGTAATATTACCATTAAAATGTGCTCTAATGTTAGAGTATGACATAAACAATCCAAGGCCTGTGCCGTTTTTTCCTTTGGTTGTAACCATTTGCTTGAATAGTTTTTCTTGAGTTTCTTTTGAAATTCCCTTTCCATAATCTCTAACTGAAATTATTAAATTGCCTTTTTGCATATTAAAATCTAAATCAATTTGTTTATTTTTTTGACCGTCATAGCTTTGAATTGCGTTAGATATTAAGTTATTTAATACTTGTACTAAGCTGTTTATATCTCCATTTAGAGTTAAATTTGCGTCTACATTATTCATATCAATATTTAAATCAGTTAATGAATTTTTAAGTTCATGTTTCATTAAGATATTAACTCTTTTTATTAATTCATCAATTGTGAAATTAATTACTTCTTGGTTAGATAGAGTAACTACTTGCCCTTTAACTGCAGTAATAATATCAGACATATATTCTGTATGTGTCTCAATTTTATCAATCCAATTTTTCATATCTGAAGCAATTTCGTGATGGTCATTTACAGTTACCTCTGGATCTCCAATTGATGAATCATATTCTCTAACTAATCCATCTAATCCTTCACAAGCACCTGCTATAGACATTATAGGCGTTTTTAAGTTGTGTGCTATACCGCCGACCATTTGACCAAGTGTAGCCAAACGTTCTTTTTCCATAAGTTTCTCTTGATTGTCTTGAATTTCTTCAATGTTTCTAGCATTCAATTCCTGAATTTTGTTGTAATAATATGCTAGGTCACCAAACTCATCATTTGATGTTATAGGTAAAGTGCGACCTTTACCAGTTGTTAAAATTTCTTTCAAGCTTGTTGATATTTTAATAACATCTTTTGATAGATTTTTGGTTGAGAAGTATAATGTGTATGAAAATAGAATAGTAACACAAAGTACAATTCCAGAATAATATGTAAGTAAGCTTGCATCAACGGTTTCGTATTTGAATCCAACATACCATGTTTTTCCATTAATATCTTCTAGTTTATAACTAAATAATTGCTCATCAACACCAAATTGTTCATACCAAATTCCATCTGTTCTATCACCAAAGAAATCTCTATAAGATAAGGCAAATGAGCTTACTTTTCCATTAGGATTTGATGTATATATTTCTTTGTCATCTGGAGTAATAATAAAATAGTAATCTTTATCTGTTTTTAATGGAATTGTATTTAATATATTTTTCAATTTATCCATTGAAACATCATATTTTGATATTTCCCTAGTTTGAATATATGCTTTATAATAATTTGCTGATGCATATCCTTCTTGAGTAACAGCTTTTGAATATCCAATTAATGTTATAACTATTAATACAACAACGAAAATTGGAGTCATTTGAATTATTATATTTTTAGAATTTGTAATTCTGTACCCTGTATTTTTTTCATATTTAGGATAGACTTCATATGTTGTTAATATTACTTTATATAGTATTTTTTGAGATACTATAAGTAATAAGAATGAAAGCATTGCAGCAATTGAAAGAATTGCAAGTGTAAATCTTACTATGCTTAATAAGTTAGCAAGCATTATAAAATTAAATAATAATCCAACACCAAATAATAGAATAATTTGAAATGCATAGAATTTGTATGGAATATTTATACAATCTTTTCTAACCTTTAATACTTCCTCATAAGAAATAGGTTCTTTTTTATAAAATTTATTTAAATATTTATAAATGTCTTTCATTAAGAATTTAAATGAAAGAGCGTGTAATATTACACCAAATACCAGTGCAACAGTATATTGCTGAACATGTGTTAAAACTTGAACTGCATCTTGAAACGCGAAATCTTCTGTATATGGTGGAAAATTTTGAACAAGAGGCATAACATAATATGAAATTACTACAGCAATTAAGTCAGCTAAAAATATCAAAGCATAAAATTTAAATTTAAATTTTTTTACTTCTTTATGTGTCTTTTGTTTTTTCATATATTACTCCTTTCCAATAATACTTATAATATTTTTTATATAATTATTGTCTGTTTTTAACCATTTAAAATTATATTTTGACAATTCATTTAATGTACATTTTTCTGAATAATTATTTAAATTATTTTCCAAAATGTATTCTCTAACATATTTGTCAGTGTTTTGTTCAAGCTCTTTTTTGAATTTATTATAATCAATTAAAGTGAATGGGGAAGAGCTTTCTTCAAATATTTTTATTAAATTTTTTATAGAAATAAGATTATTATTTACTATATGGAAAACATTTTTTCTTTTACTATTTAATAAAATTATAATACTTTTTGCACATTCGTCAACAGGGCTAAATTCCACGTCTAAGTCCAACAAATTTTGAGGAATAACCTTTAAATTGTAGATATTTCTCATTGCAGAAATGAAAATATTTTGATTAAAATTAGGCTGAAATTTTCCATCACTTTGTCTTGGCATAATATTTCCTAATCTAAATATTTTAGCATTTATTTTTTTATCCACAATTGCTGTTAAAATGTGGATTTCTGCATTAAATTTACTAATTAAATATGGATTATTGTTAAAGCCTTGTTTAATATATAAAGTGTTTTCATTAAAAATAGAGTCTATAGTATTTTTTTCTTTAAAGCCTGCAATAGATAAAGTGGACATGTGTGCAAGTGAAATATTTTCACCGCAAAATTCAAGAATATTATCTACACTTAATACATTATCTTTTATTATTTGCTCAGGCTTTTCAAAATGCTTAACATTTGCAGCTGAATTAATTACTGTTTTTACTTCTTTTTGAAGAAGCTGATAAACATCTTTTTCTAAATTAAAATAATTTTCAGTAATATCTCCATTTAAAACAATAACTTTTTTAGAAATTAGTTTTAATAGTTTTGCATCTGAATTATAGTAATAGTCTATAAGCTTCAAAAGCCTGTCATAGCCTTCAATTCCAATTTTATTTCTTATAATGCAATATATTTTTTTAGTCTGTTTATTTAACAATAATTCTCTTAATAAGTGAATTCCTAAAAATCCTGTCGCACCTGTAAGCAGAACTGTGCTTAAATCCATTGGTTTAGAGTTATTTACAATTCTACATTTTTCTATAGATGATTTTTCAATTTTCATGCAATTTGTTTTTTTATTATTATCTATAAAATATGCTAAATCTTGTATATTTGGATATGTATAAAAATCTTGCATATTTAAATTATGATTTTTTAATGCTACATATAATGATGTTAGTGCAAGAGAATCTATTCCTAAGTCATCTATAAAATCGTCGGTAATAGAGAATTCATCTATACTTATTAAATCACGTATAGCATTATATATTTCTTGCTCTGTATCTGTTTTAGGTTTTATTATACTGTTTTTCTGTATTCTAAAGCTTTGGGCAGCAATTTCTCTTAATTTTTGTCTATCAATTTTTCCAGATGATGTTCTTGGAATTTCTGGAATATCAATTATTTTCTTTGGTTGCATATAAAATGATAGATTTCGTTTTAAGAAATTTTTTATAGTATTTGTTGTAAATGATTTTTCAGTTAATTTTACAAATAAAACTATTGCTTTAGTATTTTTATATGGAACTGCAACAGCATAACTTTCTGTGTCAGCTAATAAACTATTTATTCTTTCTTCAACTTCATTAAGTGCAATTAAATATCCACCATTTACTTTTACAATATCATCTTTTCTTCCAATAAATTCAATTTCTAAATTTTTATTTATTTTCGCATAATCACCTGTTTTATAGGCTCTAACGGTTTCCTGAGTAAGCGGATTAAAAATATTAATAAATCTATTTGAAGTTTGTTCTTCTAAATTTAAATATCCTTTTGCTAAGTTCTCAATTGAATTTTTATCCTCATAAACAATTAATTCACCTTCAGTATTTATAGGCATAAATGAATTGTTTGAATTAATAATTGCTATTCTACTATATGGAATAGGAGAACCAATGCTTGAATTATTAGATTCAATTTCTGTTTCAGAAACAATTTTATAAGTAGTAAACATTGTTGTTTCAGAAGGTCCATATAAATTTGCAATTTTAATCTGCGGATATTTTTCACTGAATTGCTTTAATAAAGCAGGTTTTAAAACTTCTCCACCAGTTCCAAGTAACTTTAAATTTGAAAGATTATAATTATAAGTTAAACTTGTTTGCACAATATGTTCAATCCATTTTGGAATTAAGAATGAACGTGTTACCTTATATTTTGCAATTAATTCCAATACTTTTACAGGATTTAATTCATCTTTTTTGCTTATTATTAATAGGCTACCTCCAATTAATAATGATGAATAAATATCAATGCCAGAAGCATCAAATGAATATTTTAATAAAGACATACTTACATCTGAAAATAATGGTTTTAATGCTTTATTATTTTTCAAAGATTCAATAAAACCTGTAATATTTTTATGCATTATTTGAACACCTTTTGGGTTTCCAGTAGAACCAGAGGTGTAGATCATATATGCTAAATCATCTGGCTTAATTGTTCGTAAATGCGTATTTTTAATTTCATATTTTTTATCTGATGAATAATCACCAAAAATATTATCTAAATTAAAAGTTGTTATTTTAAATTTAGAAACAATTTTTTCATAATTATTATGTGTTAAAATACAGCTTGGATTGCAGTCTTTTATTATGTAACTAATTCTATCCATATTTTCATCAGGAAGTATTGGTACATAATGGCATTCGGCTTTTAGAACAGCAAAAATAGAAATCATCATTTCAAAACTTTTATCAAATAATAAAGCGATAGGAGTATTTTTTTCAATTTTATTTTCTAATAAATAATTAGTTAAAAAATTAATTTTATTATTAAATTCTTCATATGATAATTCATTTTGATTACATATTAATGCTGTTTTTAATGGATGATTTTTTACAGCATCATCAAAATAATCAATTATATTTTTATCAATTTCTTCTATATTTCCAGTTGAATTAAATTTATTTAATAGTTTAATATCCTCATCAAGAAGAATATTGAAATTATTTAAATCTGTTTTACCCGCTAAAACTTGATTAATTAAACTAAATAAAACTGAATTAATTTTTTCTATTTCGTCATCTTCAAAAACGGAAACTATGTAATCTATAGAAAATATTTTCTGTGTATTTAATTGGGTAATATGGAAAGTTATTGCATTTGACTGGCTTCCAGAGAAAATCCATGCGCAGCTTCCAACTCCATCATTTTCTTTTTTAGTATAATTTTTAGAAACAAATTCTTTTTCAGAAATACCAATCTGATAAGAAAAGCCAATTTCATATAAATTAGCGTTTGTGTTAGTTTCATTTCTAAACATTTTTTGAATTTTATTATATGGATAATTTCCATGTTTATATAATGATAAATTTGCAGAATTAATATTATTACATAAACTTACAAAATCTGAGTTTATATCAATATTAATATTAAGTGGCAATGTGCACACATGAAGACCGGTATCGAAAAATTCATCATTACGTTTTTGTCTATTTAAAAAAGGTGTTCCAAATGTTAAATTACTCAAATTGTAAATATAATTATAATAAATTGAAACAATAGCTAAGTAAAAAGAATACTCGGTTATTTTATTTTGCTCACAATATTTTTCAATCTCTTCAGATAACTCAAATGGAATAGGGTAGTCAAATCTATTTGCCTTTTTTGAATCAGTTTTGTTTTTAAAAATTGTACATGGTTCTGTTTGAGCAATTTGGCTTTTCCAATATAATTCATCTTTTTCAAAACGTGAAGAAGTTAAATATTCTTGTTCACGATTAATAAAGTTTTTATAACTAGATATTGGGTAATTTTCAATTGGCATATTGTTTTCAATTAAATAATAAAAATCCTTTAATTCATTTGCAACATTTGTCATACCATATCCATCAGCTAAAATATGGTGTGAGGCAAATAATATATATACACAAGAAGGTAATACTACAATGTAAAATTTATTTGGTTTTCCATCAACAGAGAAAGGAATTTCTTTAACTTTTTCTACAACTTTTAAAATATCATCAGAATTTGATTTAATAATATCTGTTTTTTCATAGCAATAATCTTCAATATATTGCATGTATTCATTTGTTTTATCGTCTTTAATAAAATGAATTCTAATTGAATCATTTAGTTCACGTACTTTATTAACAGTTAAATCTAAAATTTTTAAATCAACGGTTTTGGGAAATTTTAAAATAGAATAAATAGCATATAAATTGTGCTCATCACAATTTACCTGCTCTAATTGTAGAAAGTTTTTTTGTGGTTCTGTTAGTGGAAATAATTCTTTGTTCATTTGTAAATCGACATCCCTTCTCATTTGTTTACACATTTGCCTATATTATATAATAAAAATAAAAAAAAGCAAGGATTTTTAGTAGAGAATTTGGGACACCTCCCAAAAATCTACACCAAAACTCTACTAAAATTCAAAAGAAAAAACCGGTGGATATTACCCACCGGTTTTGGTTCGGTTGTAAGAGCGTTATTTCTCTACGCGCTCACTTGGATCCTTGGAGCAATAGTAGAATACTATTGCAAGTTGATCATGGATGGCTTTGCGCTCATCTTCCGTAAATCTGTCGGGTGTGTCAAAAAGTGCAGACCCTAGCATTAAAACAATAGTTTCTTCGCCTTCGAAAAAATGTCCATTTCGGACGAGATAATCGTATTTTGCAGCTACTAGAGTTTCTTCGTCTACTTGGTCTACTTTAGACTTTTTAACTTTCTCTCGACCACGTTTTAACCATTCAGATGTCTTTTCTGTGGGCATGGCTCCTTGATGGAACATTACACCGGTGCCGTCTTTTTGGAAACACCAATATTCTCCATCGTTAAATCCATCAGTAACGTTATAAGACAATCCTTCAGGTAATGCTGTTAAGCCATAATTTTCGTCCCACATGGACGCATACTTTTGGCTTTTGTCGGCTTTGATTAAGATTACATATGAAATAATTGCTGAAGCAACAATAACAATGAAACCTACAATACCGAAGCCGATATGGAGTCTTTTCCGAACCTTCGGAGTAGTTTGTGCCTTACCAGATGTTGTTTTCATAATATTCACTCCTTTTTAAAATTGTATCAAAAGATACTATAATTATTATACTATAAAACTGCCCAAAAGTCAAAAAAATGTATGTATACAAAAAGTATATTTCAAAATGAAAACGAAGAAAGATTACGGAAATAATACTTTTATGAATTTATTACAATAAGTGTAATAAATTGTCATAAAATGTAATACAAACTTAACATTTCTTTTTATTGCCAAAAACCGTAAGTAAATCTCTATTTTTATAAGTACAGGATACTTGTAAAAATCTTTTTATGTTGTAAAATTTGAATTAAGAACAAAAGGGAGGAAAAAATATGAAAGAGAGAATAAGTAAAATTTTTATTGCCGCAATAATTTTGACACTTTTATTTGAAGTAAGTGCTCAATTTTTAAAAGGAACATCTTATACGGCTGTTGCAAGGCAAATTGAAACATATTATAGATTTAGAAATATGGTCGATATTCTTGGAGATAAAGATAAAGATATGTATCCACTATTGTTTTCAAAAGGAACAGTCGGACCAATTTCAGGTCATCAATATGGTACTAAAGAAAGGTTGTTACGTATTTATGTAGACAATCTAGCTTCGGGTATAAAAGATCCTGAATTTGCGCGTTTTACAATTAGAAATAAAGAAACATATGTATTACAGGTATATTCTGGAACCCGATTTAAGGTTTGTAGATATGATTATAGTAGTAATTATAGGACCGTATTATTTGCAAAGGGTAATAATAAGTTTGATGCATTTGAAACACATACTGAAGATAATGATGAAATAGTGTTGACAACTGAAAAGATAAATGATTTAAAGAAGAAATATGGTAAAAATGTGGAAATATATATGGAACTTCAATATAATGAAACTATTAAAACTACGGATAATAGAATAGGTCCACGTATTCTTATTGAAGTAAAACCAAATAAGATTAAAATAGGAGAAAGAATACTTCCACTTAAAGGTGAAGAAAAAGCGGTTATATATAAGAATACATTATATATACCAAAAGGACATACTGTAAGTATTACTAATGAAGCAAAACCAGGATTAGAACGAGATTATCAAGAGCTTTTGTACGGACTAAGGAAATCATTAACAGTTGATGGTAACAGTAATTCTTTTGTGTGTAATAGTAATTTGATGCAAGTACAAGCGGTTGGCAAAGTGGGTAATTCAGGAATACTAAAATACGATTGTTCAATTACTCAAGCGCAAATACCAATAAAAATATCTAATATGAGTGGTTCGTCTTTCAAAGTTACAGGTAGCAGTGTTGAAAATGGTAAAACTTATAATGGATGTCCTGCTAGTCAAAGTATAGGTGTTGATTTGAAAAGTGCGGAAGATCCTGTAATATATATTACTCCAACGGCTGCATTTAAAGGAATTAAAGCAGTTGCAGATGAAAATAGTTTATTTGTATATAATGCAGATAAGAGTGTTTCTACGATATATAAACCAGTTGTTGAACCGATTGAAAATTATTATAAAGTTACATTAAAAAATAAGAAGGAAGGATATATAGCGATAGATACATACAACTATAAGGCTGAAGTACACAGAGAATATGTATACGTATATAATTCAAGTAAACCAAAAGTAGTTAAGCCTTCGCCAGCAACAAATCCAATCGGACAAGACACGGTAGAACCAGATACCAATAACACACAACCTACATTAGGACAACCTATTTACAATAATCCAACTCCATCATATAATGAACCTACTATTACACCAATAAATGAACGTACTGAATATCGTGATGATGGAAAAGTAATATATGCTTACAGCGTAAAAGATTGTGATAAAGTAAAAGTAAAATTTATAAAAAGAAGCAAAGATGATGAACCAACAAAATATAATTTTTCAAAACAAGGATATGATAGTTTAAATTGGACAGAATATATTCCTCAAAAAGGAGAGGTAGAAATATTTCTAGATCCATATAATAATGGTGGCGAAGGTATATATGACTTGTATATGTGTCTACACAATGGCTCTAGGTATAGACATTTGGGTTGGGAACACGTTGTAGCTGTATCAAAGCCAATAATATGCACTCAAGTTAAAGAAAGCACTTCAGAAAAAATAACATTGAAAGTTCAAGCAAAATCTTTAAGAGATACTCATATTACTAGTGCTAAATGTACTATATATAAGAGTGCAACATTAGATAAAAAAGGAACATCAGTATATGAGGGATATATAAATTCAACAAATACAAGTACAAAAAAAAGTGATTATGGATTAAAAACAGAAGCTGAGTTTACAATAGATTTAAATGATGAAAAATATACAGCCGGATATTATACTTTTGAAATAACAGCAAAAAACAAATATGGAAGAACTACAACAGAAACTAAAAGAGTTACATTAAGTAATAGACCTGAATTTAATAATAATACTTATACTATAGAAGGAGAAGACCCAGGAGTAGTATCAACTAATACAGCCAGAAATGAACAAAAGATTGTATTCGATATTGTAGATAAAGACGTAGACGATAGTATTAAAGTAATGTATAGAGTGTCTAATAGAGAATTAGATATATCACAACTTGATAAATATCAGGTAAACAGTTCTGAAGGATGGAGATTTAGTATGTTTTTTGCAGATCCAAATAACAGTAAAACCTATACAAAAGATGCAAAAGGTGGAGATCATATAACCATAAGTATTCCTGCAGATCATAATGATAAGGATACAATGAAATACATATATATTGGATTAGTTGATAAATATGGAAATCCATATATAATGCCAACAGGAGCAATAAAATTTAGTTATGAACCATTACAAATAAAAAAAATAGAAGTGGTAAATTCAGATAAAAATAAAAAAGCTTATAAAGTAAATGATAAGTTTAAAGTAAGATTATACTTTAATTATGATATTAGAACAGAAAATACATTACCAGACTTATATATGAATTTTGGCGGATACGACAGAAAACAAGATGAAGATGGAATTGAATTAAGTGAAAAAAATGGTAATGAAATTACATATGTATATACAGTCGATGAAAACTGCCAAGACGGAGAAATAAAAATTGGTAAATTAGATGGAAAATTTTATGATAAAAATGTAGTAAAAAAAATGTTTGGTGGACTACCAGAATCACAAGCATTATCTAAATTAGATCAAACAGAGTCAGGTGCATTAATTTATAACAAACAAATTACAGAAGATTTAGGGAACATAGTTGATAAGCTAACAGGAAACTACACAGTTGATATAACATCGCCATCAGTTGAAAGTATAGAAGTTCAAATAGAAGCTGATGCTGAAGAAATGAACGAAAAGAAGTATATATCAAATATAAACAAGGCAAATGTACATATTAAATATAATGAAGAGATAACAGGTCAAACTGGAATATTACAATTTAAAAAAGGAACAACAACATTTAATGCGAATGATGATATAAAAGAAAAGAGCGATGAAAGCAATATTTCAATAAAGGAAACAATTATAGAAAATACAAGTGATTTCGAAGGTAGTATTGAATTTGTTAAATCTTTAAACGACAATTCAGAAGATTGCGCTGTAGATGACGCAGGAAACAAATTAGTATTTAAAGATGAGAATATTAAAAATAATATAAAATACAAATTAAATGATGTAGAGGTAGATCCGAAAACAGTAATATTCGATGCAACCGTACTAAAACCAAGATTATGTATAGAAAATGAAGAAGTAACAGAAGATGGTACATATAAAACAGGAACAACATTTACAGGATTTGCTGAATTTAATAAAGAAGCAAATTGTAAAGATGCGTCAGGTATTCAAACAGTTAAATTAGAACTTGAATCTGATAACGAAGTTGAAATCAAAGACGTAAATAACACTGTAATAAATCCAAACTCTATAAATAATGGAAAATCTATTTATAACTTGAACACAGAACAATTACCTATAAATTTCACAATAAATGAAGAAGGAACATACAAAATTAATGCCATAAAAGAAGACAATCTAAACAATCCAACAAAAAATGAAATAACCATTAGAATAAAAGATGAAATTAAAATTAATACAGAAAACAGTAAAGTAATTTTGGTTCCAAATGTTGATGAAAAATCTGATAAAGTAATTTTACCTGATGGAAGTAAAGTTGAGTTGGATAGTAAAGATACACCATATTCTGTAGTAACTAACCCAACAAATATATTAATGGCAGGTAAAGTGGTAGGTGAAGGAGATTCTAAAAAATATAGTTCTATAAGATATAATTTAAGATTAGAACTTTCGAATTTGAAAGCGGAAGATATTAGAGTATTTTTTGAGTATAGATCAAATCTAAGCAAAAAAGAAACTGATGATAAACCATACATATACAAGGAAGCAACACTTGTAGATCAAAGAACAGAAGATAATAACGTTACATATGCTGATTATCGATTTGGACTTAACAGAGGTGGAGAGTATAATATTTTAGTTGTTAAGGTTGAAGATGATAACGATTTTGATATTGATAATGTTAATAACTTTCATGATAAAGTTATGATTGAAAATGTATTCATACCTGGGGATTTAAATGGTGATGGAAGAGCATATCAAACTACTGACTTAACTGCAATGCTTAAATATTTAGCTGGTATTTTTGGAGAGTCAACATATCATTACTATGCAAGCAATGTTTTAAATGGCCCTGATGAAGATGGAAATCTATATCCTTATAGTGGTAGTATTTTTGATGCAGTTGCTTTAGCAAGGGCAGTTGCAGAATTACCAGGTTATTTGCCTAATGAATATGGATATCTTGAATAGGAAAGGAGAAGTGTAGAAAATGAAAAAAATAATTAAAATATCAATATTAGTTATAATTCTAGGTTTATGCATATCAATTAAATCTTTTGCAGCATCTCCTTTCAGAATAATGTTTGAAGAGGGCGTAGAAGCAAAAATGGGAGAAACTGTTGAGGTTCCTCTAATACTAGATAGCATAAATATTGACAATGTTGCTCAAGAATTAAATCAAGTAAAATGTAAAATTACATGTGATGAAAATGTATTTGAAATTGTTGGTTTTAATACAGATTTAGTTGTAGTAAATCAAGAAACTGGCACTGTATCGAAGAACGTTTATTACAATGAGGAAACAAAAGCTGTAGTATATCCTAACGGAACAAATAAAGTATATATATCAGACCGTACAGAAATTGGAGTGGTTACATTCAAAGTTAAAGATAACATTGAAACAGGAAATTATAATATTAGAGTTATTGATGTTGAAGCTTCAAATGATGGGAACTTAATTGAACTTGATGGTATGACAACTTCTGTTTATGTTAAAGGAATTGACGTTGAAGAAACCAAAGAGGAAGAAGAAGAATATCAAGTAGAAGTACCAGAAGTTCAAGGTCCTACAGTTTATGAAGAAGAATTTAAAGAAATAAAATTAAGAATTCAAATGAAAAAAGATGGAACACAGTTAGTTATAACACCAGATGAAGTTAATGGTGGAAAAGTTGGAAGCATTAAAGTAAATGGAGTTTTAGTTGAGAGAACTGATGATAAATATGTTGTGGCAACAGAGCCAAATACATTTTACAATATTTTAGTATTTGATGTGTATGGAAACAACGTTTATAGTGATAGTTTTGTTACATCAGTTGTTGAAGAAGAGACAAAAAATGAAGAAAATACAAATAAAGAAGACGATAAAAAAGATGAAGAGAAAAAGGATGAGGACAAAAAAGACGAACAACAAAATACAGACAAAGAAGATACCAACAAAGAAGATACTAACAAGGAAGATACAGCTAAACCATCAAGTGAAGTAAAAAAATCACCACAAACAGGAGATGGCATATACACATCAATAATACTACTTGTTGTAGCAACATGTGCATGGATAATAGCATATGGTGTAAAATATGTTAAGGAACAATAGATTTTTTGGGACACCTCCAAAAAACATCTTGGTTCGAAAAAGCTTGAAAAAAGTCGAAAAAACGATTCTATAAAATAGAATCGTTTTTTGCTTTTAAATGTTTTTAATTTTTAAGATGTTTTTTGGAGGTGTCCCAAAAAATCTCAAAAAATCCACTAGCGATTTGAAAACCTTAAATCTTCTCCAAAAAACCTGCAAATATTATAATTTCCAATTAATCTAGAACTAATTCTCTCACCATAAGTTTTATTAAGCATAGCCAAATTTAGGTTGGTAGAAATAATAGTTTTATAACATTTGCCAGTCTGGTTAAGCAGTCTGGAATTAATTATATTAAATAATTCAGCGAATTTAACTTGATTCATAGATTCTGTGCCTAAATCATCAATAATTAATAAATCAACATCAAAAAGATTTTTGTATGTAGTATCAGAAATATTATTTTTTCCAAATTTATAATCAATTATCATATCTAACATTATAGGAGCGGTTTGATATAGTACGGTTTTTCCTTCATCAATTAATTCTTTTGCAATACAGCTCGATAGAAATGTTTTTCCAACTCCGGTTGTACCAGTGAAAAGCAAATTCTTCTCATTTGGGTCATCAAAATTTTTAATAAAATTATCGCAAATTCCTCGAATTAATTTCATATTTTCTCTAGGAGAAATATCTGAACCGTAGTGTTCTTTGTCAACTTCATCAGAATATTTATCATAAGAGAAATTATCAAAATTTTGTGATTGTAAATTGGCTACATTAGATTTGTTATATTCAAAGTCGAATATTTGTTGCTTTAAGCAATTACACATTTTTGAAGAATAATTTTCTGTTATATAGCCGGTGTCGTTGCATAATTTGCATGAATATGATGGCTTTAAGTAATCCTCAGGCAAGCTTAATTTCGCAAGAATTTCAAGCTTTTCATTTTTTAATATTTCGGTCTGTTTTTGTAAATTACTTAACAAATCTGGATCATTGTTAAGAATTAAACTTTTAGCAGTAGAAATTCCTATTTTAGAAAGTTCATTATCTATTTCTTGAAGTCTTGGATTTTCTTCATACAGTTTTTGCTTACGTTCTTCTAAATCTTTCTCAGCCAAGTAACGCTTGCGTTCGTATTCTTTTAAAATGTTAGTTAAAATTGCACTATTCATAATAATTCACTCCTAATTAGCATAGAAGCTATCCCAATTAGAACGTTCTCTTTGTTCATAATTAGTATAACCAGTTTGCTTTTCAAGTTTCTTTATATTTTGTGCTTGTGTTTTAGATTGTGCTAAATAATTTTGTACATCTGTAGTTGTTTTTAAGTTCCTTTCATGCCAATCTGTAAGCATTTTGTCCAAGTAATCGAAATTGAAGCTTGTCTTTGAAGTAGTTCTTTTTAATGCTAATTCGATTACATCGAAATTATATCCATAATCTACATTCCATCTAGAAATATAGCCTTCTTCGTATTGTGATAATTGCCTATTTAAATTTAATTTCTTGGAAATAGTTTTTCCAATTGATTTCAATTTTTCTTGTTTATCAAAATATTGCTCTAAATCATTGAAAGTTTTAATTTTGTTTTGTGACCATGCTTCAGCAACTGTTTGAATGTAATTTCTATGAAGAGCTGAACGGTCAAAACAATATTGAAATAAAGCAATCATAACTTCTTCATCAAATGAATATTTTTTAAACCATAAATCAATGTCACTATACCAAGATGGAGACATTATTCCTTGGAAAAACTGATTGTTTATATTCTCTATAGCCTTAGAACGATACTGACTTTTTGCAGTCTTTTCAAGCTCTTCAGGAGATGATGTTATCTTAGGATTATATAATTTATGAAGCTCCATTTCTTGCAAATTGTTAATTATATATCCTGTATTTTTCTTGGTGATAACTGACTGCTCTTCCCAGAATTTTATACCTTCTTGGATTGTTTTTAATGGGAGTTGAAGCTTTTTGGCTAAATCATTTACTTTTATATCTTTATTGTATTTGCTTAAAAACAACAAATATAAATAAATTTTTACATAATCACCATCAGCATAAGATAAATATTCAGTGAAAAATACGTCAGGTATTGGTGTAGTTGAAAAAATAAATGATGAATCTGTTTGTTCTAGTTTCATTTCTCGTGCCTCCCATTTAGAATTTGGTTGGATTATATCATTAAATTTTTAGTTATACAATATGAAAAAATAAAAAAGTAAATTTTATTTTTAAATAATGCAAAACCGCTATATATTATGTAATTTGGACGAAAATTTTAAGTATAAATTAACTAAAAAAATGGAATAATTTTAAAGAAAATGAATGTAGAATTTAGGAGATGATTTTTTGAAAATTTCTTATGAGGAGGGTCATAAAACAAATAAGGTAAAAAAGATAAAATGGATTATTATTGTAATAATTTTAGTGCTGTTTCTTTTTTGGGGGATGTTTTTTGGAGGTGTCCCAAAAAATATTTTTTTGGGGACACCTCCAAAAAACATCTCAAAGAATTCAGACAAAGTTGAAGCACAAAGACTTGCAATAAGTACAACAGATTCAAACGAAATTATCGATATGAATAACATATCTCAAATGCTTGAAAATTCAATGAAAAGTGTAGTTGGAATTTCAAAATTAAAAGACAACGGTAATTCGGTTTTTCTAACAGATGGTGTTAACAAAATGGGGATAGGGAGTGGATTAATTGTTTCAGAAAAGGGATATATTCTAACAAATGAACATGTATCTGGAAGTAAGGGCAGCACTTGTTATATAACAATGGAAGATGGAAAACAGTATAATGCTGTTGTTGCGTGGTCTGACACGGATTTGGATTTATCAATTTTAAGGGTGAATATGAAATTTATTGATGTTGCAATTCTTGGTGATTCAGATTCAGTATTAGTAGGAGATGTTGTTTATGCAATAGGCAATCCAATAGGATTTGAATTCCAAAAAACAGTTACATCTGGAATAGTAAGTGCAACAAATAGAGCTTTGGTTTTTAAAGAAAATGATAAAGATATCTATTATTCAAACTTAATACAAACAGATGCAACAATAAATCCTGGTAATAGTGGTGGACCGCTTATAAACATCAATGGGGCAGTAATTGGAATAAATACAGTAAAAATCACATCAGCTGATGGAATGGGTTTTGCAATTCCAATTAATGTAGTTAAGCCAATAATAGAAAGATTTGAAAATGATGGGCAATTTGATGAGGCAGCAATTGGCATTTTTGCTTATGATAAAAATGTAATTCCATATATAAACACAAATTTGAAATTTGATACAGGAATTTATGTAGCACAAATTTCGCTTGATTCACCAGCATATAGAAGTGGACTGGAAATTGGAGATGTTATTGTTAAAATTGATGATGTTGAATTAGATAAAATGTGTGATTTAAGAGAATATATATATAAGAAGAATGTGGGAGATAGGGTGAAGCTAACTGTTTTGAAAGGTAGAAGGATGGTTGAACTTGAGTGTGAATTGAATAGAAAAAAATAAACAAACAGAGTATTTCTGTTTGTTTATTTGGTGCAACTGGAGGGATTCGAACCCCCGACCTTCCGGTTCGTAGCCGAACGCTCTATCCAGCTAAGCTACAGTTGCAAAACTATTTATTATTATAACGTGTTTTGTTCAATATTTCAAGAGAAAATTGATTTTTTATGAAATTTTTTCTAAAAACACTTGAAAAACTAATTATAGTGTGTTATATTATATTAGTCACTTGAAGACATAATAATTAATCGAGGCGTAGCGCAGTTGGTAGCGCGCGTGGTTTGGGACCATGAGGTCGCAGGTTCGATCCCTGTCGCCTCGACCAGAAAAAGAATTACTTAAAATAAGTAATTCTTTTTTTTTACGACCTCACAGTCGAATATTGACTTAATAATATAAAAAAGATATAATAAAATTGTCTATAAAATAGACTAGAAAAATAAAAAAAGAAAAATGGTAAGTATAATGAAGAGAGACAGAAAAAAAGTATTTAAGAATTTGTTTATATTTTTAACAATAATATTTATAACTTTTTACTTGATATTCAAAGACCAAGACTTTAACGAATTTAGAAATGTACTAATGCAAGTCGACTTAAAATATATATTAATTGCAGTTTTATGTATGCTTTGCTATTTTGCATGTGATGCAATCAACATAGGAAGAACACTAAAAAAACTAGGAGAGAAATCCACATTTCCACGAAATTACAAATACAGTTTAATAGGATTTTTCTTTAGTTCAGTCACACCAGCAGCAAGCGGGGGTCAACCAATGCAAATATATTACATGAAAAAACAAAACATATCAGTTGCAAGTTCAACACTTACATTTTTAATAAACTTAAGTTGTATGCAAATAGTAACAATTTCAATGGCTTTAGTAAGTTTATTTTTCAATGTAGGAAGTATGAATGGAGTATTAATAAGTTGCTTTTTTATAGGAATTTTGTTAAACCTTTCAGCACTTGCATTATTAGTTGTAACAATATATTCAAGAAGAGCAACAAAAGGAATAATCAATTTCTGCATGAAAATTTTGAAATTGTTCAGAGTTAAAAAAGCAGAAGCGATAAAAGAAAGAGTAGAAAAAGAACTTGAAAAATATCAATCAAGTGCAGCGTATATAAAATCAAGCAAATCGTTAATATTAAAGAATTTATTAACAACATATGTACAATTTTTATTTTACTACAGCATAACTTATTTTGTATATTGCGCATTTGGATTATCAAAATATAACATATTACAAATTATTTCATTACAAGCAATTTTATTTGCTACAGTATCAGGAATTCCATCACCTGGAGCGGTTGGAGTAAGCGAAGGTGGATTCCTAGAGTTATTCAAAAATGTATATTCTGCAGAGCAAATAAGTAGTGCAATGTTATTAAATAGGGGAGTGAATTTCTACTTATTCGTAATTTTAAGTGCTATTATTGTCTTAGTGTATTCAATAAAAGATGATATAGATTTAAAACATCATCCTGTAGAAAATATTGAAGAAGATGTTGAAAAAAACGAAAATGAAAATATAGATGGAGGAAACGTGTAAATGGTAAATATTCTTTTATGTGGTAATAAAAAGGTATTTGATGGTGCATTAACACAGCTTATATCAATGACTAACAGAACAAAAGAAGATATAAATTGCTATATATTCACAATGGATGTTTCAAGAATAAATCCAGATTTTGTTCCAATAGAAGATGAACAAGTTGAATTTTTAAATGATGTTGTAAAATCAAAGAATCCAAATAATCAAGTTACAAAAGTTGATGTAACTGAATTATATGAAAAAGAATTTGGACATTGCAAAAATGAAGGCGCATATTGTACGCCATATACCTTATTGCGACTATTAGCAGATTTAATTCCAGAGATGCCAGATAAATTATTATATTTAGATATAGATATGATGATAGGCGATGATATTGCAAAACTATATAATACGGATGTTACAGACTATGAATATGCAGCAGTAAAAGAAAAATATGGATGTTGGCTTATAAGGCCAGATTATATCAACGCTGGTATGTTATTACTAAATATGAAAAAAATAAAAGAAACAGGATTATTAGAAAAGGCTAGAACTAGAATAAAAAATAAAAAAATGTTATTTGCAGATCAAAGTGCAATATTTTGGTCAACTACAAAAAAATTGTTACTACCACGTAAATTTAATGAACAATCAAAATTTAACAGAAAAGATACAGTCGTATGTCATTTTTGTAAAAGGCTTATGTTTAGACCATATCCACATACAGAAAATTTTAAACAATGGCATATAAAGGAAGTTCATGAAGTATTAAAATGTTACAGTTTTGATAGTGATTTAGATGAATATGTGAAGCTAAAGGAAGAATTCTTAAAATCAAAAGAAAAAATTACAATATAACAAATATTCTAATATATACAATTTATACATTAAAGAAAATAAAAATGAGAGGGATAGAAATGGAAAATAATTTAGAAGTAATACCAATTTTTTTCGCAGTAGATGATGGATATATTCCATGTTTAGCAGTTGCATTAGAATCATTAATAGATAATGCGTCAAAAAATTATTATTATTCAATAAAAATTTTATATACAAATATTAATGAAGAAAATAAAAGAAAAATTAAAAAATATAAAAGGGACAATGTAAATATTGAATTTGTTGATTTAAATTATTACATAGAAAAAGTAAAAGATAAGTTATATACTCGTGATTATTATACTAAAACAACATATTTTAGATTATTCATTGCAAATTTATATCCACAGTTTAATAAAGCAATTTATTTAGATAGTGATATTATTGTTTTAGGCGATATATCTGAATTATATAATGTAGAATTAGGTGATAATTTAATAGCTGCAGCACCAGATGATGTTATTCAAACAACAAAAGTATTCCAAGAATATGCTGAAAAAGTAGTTGGAGTTGCAGATTATAGAAATTATTTTAATGCTGGAATTTTATTAATGAATTTAGACGAATTTAGAAGATTTGATTTTCAAGATAAATTTTTATATTTATTAGAAACCATTAAATTTACAGTTGCACAAGATCAAGATTATTTAAATAGATTGTGTAAAGGAAAGGTAAAAATAATAGATAAAGGATGGGATAGAATGCCAATTGCAATGGATGACTATCCTATAGAAAATATAAAAATCATACATTATAATTTGGCGGACAAACCATGGAGATATGACAATATAAGATATGGTGAGTATTTCTGGAAGTATGCAGAAAGAACAGAATATTATGACTATATTTGCCAATTAAAAGATAATTATACAGAAGAACAACGTTTCAAAGATGCTAAGCAGTACGAAGAATTAAAGAAATTAGCACAAAGAGAATCTGACTGTGTAGGTGATGATAGAATGAATGCAAAAGATAATCAAACAATAGAGAAATCAAAAGATAGACTAGAAGTTTTAGAAAAAATAAGAAAATTAGAGGAGAATGGAATATTCGATGTTGATGTGGAAGATGATCCACCTACAATTCCATTAGAACCTGATGATATTGATTATTTAAAAACAAGTAGAATGAGTAGATTCAAAAGCAAAATGGCAACAAAAGTTGCAGAAAGACTTGTAAACGGTTTGTTAAGAGACAATAAACTAATTATAAAAGAAGTTAAAGGAATGGAGAACTTCCAAAAAGTTGAAGGTGGGGCAATAGTTACATGTAACCATTTCAATCCATTTGATTCTTTTACAGTAGAAAAAGTATTTAGAATGGCAGGTCAGGATAAAAAAAGAAAAATGTTTAAGGTAATTAGAGAAGGAAATTATACTAATTTCCCAGGAATTTACGGATTTTTCTTTAGAAATTGTGATACATTACCACTAAGCTCAAATAAACAAACAATGAAAGAGTTTATAAAAGCTATAGATGTTATATTAAAAAGAGGAGACTTTATTTTAATATATCCAGAACAAAGTATGTGGTGGAATTATAGAAAACCAAAACCATTGAAAAATGGAGCTTTCAATTTTGCTGTAAGAAGTAATGTTCCTGTAATTCCAATTTTCATAACAATGGAAGATAGTGATATTATAGGTGAAGATGGATTCCCAATTCAAGCATATACAGTTAATGTGGGAGAACCAATTTATCCTGATAGCAATTTATCTGAAAAAGAAAAAATTGCTGAAATGAGAGATAAAAATTACGAAACATGGAAGAAAACATATGAAGAATTCTATGGTATTCCATTAGAATATGATATATTAGAAAAACTTGAAAATGATGAAATTGATATCTCTGCAGAAGATGAGAGTACAAATGAGGTATTAGTAAATGAAAGAAAAGAAGATTAATTATTATGAGGATGAATTGAATGACGAGTTTTCAACAGCTAAAATTATACCAAAGGTAATAGATGAGAATTATAAGTATAAACATAGCAAAATATGGGATTTTCGTTCACTTATAATACAAAATGTTTTAAGTATGCCTGTAAAGGTTTTATCTGCAAAGCTAAAATTTAAAATAAAATATATTGGTAAAGAAAAGCTTAAGCCATATAAAAATACAGGGTATTTTGTGTATGTGAATCACACACAACCATATGGAGATACATTTATTCCAAGTTTGCCAATATATCCTAAAAGGAATTTCTTTATAGTAAATCCAGAAAATATCTCAATAAAGCCTTTTGGAAAATTGATAGAAAAGCTTGGGGCTATACCAATTCCTGGAAATAAAAAGGCTATGAAGAGTTTCTTAGAAACTGTGAAAGAAAAAATTCAAAAGAACTTTTCAGTTACAATATATCCAGAAGCACATATTTGGCCATATTATACTAAAATTAGACCATTTAAAGCAGTATCATTTACATATCCTCTTGAAATGGAAAAACCTGTTTTTTGCATGACTAATACTTATCAAAAAGATGGGAATAAAGAAAAGGCAAAAATTGTAACATATATAGATGGCCCATTTTGGGCAAATTCGGAACTGCCTTTTAAAGCAAGAAAACAGGATTTGAGAGATAGGGTTTATAATACTATGGTTGAGAGAAGTAAGAATAGTAATATTGAAATTATTGAATATAGGCCTAAGGCTGTTCAAAGTGAGTATCCTTCTGAAAAAGATACAATTTAGGTCTTCTAATATAGCGAATTAAATATTTTATTGTGTATAGTGGGGATTCATTGTTGAACCCCACTATTGTTAGTAATAGGACAGGAAATGATAGTGCTGAAAATATAAATATTTTTGTTGTTAATATTATTTGAAGGTTTTTAAAAATGAAAAATAGAATTGTGTTCCATATTATGTTTAAAACTGCTGTTGAGTAGTCTATAATTCCGAAAATACGGTTTTTGAATTTGTAGTTTTGTGGGATGATGAATTTCATTATGCAGGGTCTCCTTTTAAATTATTTAATTAAATATCTTAAAGAACTGAAATTACTTGATATTTCAGTAGAAATTCCACCAATCAAGTCTCTCATATATGAATTTGCTTTAGTTAATGCATAAATTGAGCCAACACAAAGCACTTTAGATAGAATGTTTCCAGAAGAAAAATCTATAGAAAAGGTAATTAGCAAAATTAATGAAACGAATGATTGCAACAAAAGTAATGAAAGTGTTGCTTTAAGCCAAGATTTAAAGAACCAGCTTGTAGTAGAGTTTATTAATGTAAGAATTGCAAACGGTGTAATTAAAATAAAAACTTTTAAAACTACGTATCTTAAAGAATATGTAAAAAGAAGATTGATTAAATTAATAGTAATAAAACTTTTTAATACTCCTTCAATTGAAAAAACATTAATACTAGCGGTTTTGTCGCTTGTGATAATATTGTCAAGTTTTAAAACAAGTTGTGAAAAACTGATATTACATCCAAAGATATTTTCACCAAGTTCACGAATAGCAAGAGATATAAGTGAATTTATATTTATAATTTGTTCCATTAAAAAATATGATGAACTTGATAAGATTGCAAAAATAAACAGTTTGAACAGAAATTGAAATGGCTGTTCAGTGTATGAATTAGTGTAATGAGAATAGGCATATCGTACGATATAAAATAGTGAAAACCCAAGTAGTAAAGAACTTGCAATTAACGTTAAACCGGCTTGTTGCAGACGTTCCTAAGAATTTAGCCATAAAATTATCTTCTAATATATCTGTATTTACAAAAACAATATCATCTAAAACTCCATAAACACTGTTATCTACTGAAGAATAAAGTGATGAGAAAAGAGAATTTATTGTTGAAAAAATAGTTTCAGTAATAGCTGAGGAATTTGTTGTCATAAATGCGATAGACTCCTTTCTTTAATCCACAAGAAGGTTGTGTATTGTGGATAACAATAGGTCCAAAACTAAAATTAGTGCATAGGAAAACAATGCAGTTCTAATAAGTTTTTTTCCTGTACGTATACGCTCATCATCGCCAAAACTGAACTTTTTCATAAATACTCCTGTTGCAACTGCAACGGCTGCTGCAGGAGTTGAAAGACTTATAAGCCATGTTTCAATTTTTCCAAATGCTCCATTTAATTTAGTTACAAGTTGAGGGTATGCACCAAAAGAAAAAGTTGAAAATGCAAGAGTAAGTATTATAGTAAAAACTATAATTGAATAAATATTCTTTTTATTAAAAAATTTCATAAAATCAGTCCTTTCTATTATAAATTTCAAATATTAAATTTGTTTTACAATTACAAATCAATTAAAAACTCATCCTTATATAAAGAATCTTCTGAAAAATAGGGGATTAAATGCATTTTTTGAGGAGGTAAAATATTGCTTCCGGTTGATAAAAATGCAAGACAATTAAATGTTTCAAGATCTTGCGTGAAAAAATTTGTATCATAAATAAAATCATGTTGAATTACAGAATTTATGCTTTCTGTAATGCTTGAATCTTTAGAATTTAATGAATTGGAAATGTAATTATAAACAGTTTCTTTAGCATTTTCAGAAATACTTCTAGAGAATTTTTCTTTGTCTTCTTTTCCAATTTGCTTTTGAGCCTCTTCAATAGTGAAGGTATCATCAGTTCTAAACCAAATTTTGTTGATTAAGTTTTGAATAATTACTTTAACACTAGCTTCATTATTAATTGTTTTCAATAATGAGGTATAGCTCTGAGTTGCAACAATATTAATGCATTTTGCTTCTCTACTTTGTGCAAAGAAATCAGCATCAGTTTGAGTTACATACTCGTGATATTCATCAGAAATAAATGCAACTGTTCTGTTGTATGTGTTTGTGGCTAAATTAGATAGTACCTCTGTTTGAAAGTCTAATTTCAAATATGCAGCAATTATTTTTGAAAGATTTTTATATTCAGAAATATTCATATTTAAGACAACAATTTTTCCAGATTTCAAAATTTCAGAAAGACCATAAAAGTTTTCTTCTTCTGGAGTAGGATTGAATGTGTGTAGAACTTGATAGTCTGAGATAAAACAGTTGGTAATACGAGTGATTTCAGATTTTAAAATTCCAAGGGTTCGAGGATCTAACTTAAAAAATTCGTTTTCAAAAAAAGTAATGGCAGTTGATAAATTATAGCAATCTTCATGTGAAAGCTGATTACTTGTGAATTTTTCCTTCAATATATTAACTTTTTCTAAATAATAGTTTTCATTTGTAATTAAATTATGAATTTCAGAAAAATTAACATAGCCATTATTATAGAGTCTGCAAAGCTTTATGCTCTGTTCAAGCACTTGCTCTGCTTTATCTAGCCAATATGATTCAGAGTTGTTTTCTGAAAATAGAAGTAGAATAGTTTTAAGTCTGTTAGCTAAAACTGAAGCTTTTAAGTTGGGCTTGTTTAGTGGATTATACTTATATTTTCCACCGAGTTCCAAAACAACTAAATCATTATTTCGATTGAAATTATTACAAAAATCTTTGACTTGAACCTGGTAATTTCCTTTTACATCTAAAATTAGCATTCCAATTTTTTCATCATCATTATTACATTTGTAGTAAATTAATTGCTTGGTAAATGGATACATTGCACTACTTGTTTTTCCTGAACCAATAGTTCCAGTGATTAAAATATTTTGATATAATCCTTTCTCAGGCACATAGACTGGATTGTTATCAGGATTTACTCCTATTAATAATTGCAAGGAATTTTTATTTACAGATGGTTCAAGTGAAGATGTTGGACTTTTGGTTGATTTAAATTTGAATATATAATCAAATAAGGAATTTGAAATGATTAATAGACTAATTAAGTAGGAAATTGCAAATACTATTTTTGCATGGAGCCACAAAGTAGGCTGTTTTTCACAGATATTATAAGGAAAAAGAGCATAACCTATATATACTGTATCAGATATATATAAAGGAAGAAAAATAATAAAAGCAATAATTATAAAGGTTATAGTAAAAGATAAAATAAATACGGATTTTTTTCTCATTAATTAAATCTCCTTTTGAATAAATTTTTTTAGCTTCAATTTTGAGCCTTGTTGATTATGAAGAAACTTCATATTAATATAAGTATAAATCGTATAGAAATTGATAAGAATGCTTGTTGCAAATACAATAAAAAACAGGTTTACTCTATTCATTTTAATATGCCTCCTTTTTTGGAAATTTAGATTTTGTGGAATAATCTATAAACCAATAATAAGTTAAGAAAAAGCAGGGGCTTGAATTTTATGTGACAAATGTGGTAAAATAAGAACTAGTTATAAAACGTGGAGGTGAATAACTATGACATTTACTAAGGAAATTAAAATAGGGGAATTATTACAAATAGCTCCTGAAAAGGCAGATATATTATTAGAAGCAGGTATGCATTGTTTAGGATGCCCAGCATCACGTGGAGAATCTTTGGCAGAAGCATGCGAAGTTCACGGAATTGATGTTGAAGAATTACTAAAAAAATTAAATGCATAAGTGAAATAAATAATATGGAAAACTTTACTTTAAACAGTAAAGTTTTTTTGATTTTAAAGTGTAAATTATTTTTATCATAATTCCTGATTTCG
Source organism: Lachnospiraceae bacterium Phil5 (assembly GCA_002633185.1). Taxonomy (GTDB): domain Bacteria; phylum Bacillota; class Clostridia; order TANB77; family CAG-508; genus CAG-492. The sequence continues at coordinate 88,330 of NWBM01000003.1, read as the reverse complement.
GTCAAGCAAAATCGTACGACAAAGTTCGACACAGTAGATTTTTTGGGACACCTCCAAAAAATCTCTCCCCAAAAATCTACCCTTGTCAAAAAAATTAATTAATGATATATTAGTCAAGGAAAAATGAGTAAAGGAGAATGAGGAGAATGTCAAGATCGAAAATAATAATAGTTGAAGGAGCTCAGGGAGCTGGAAAAACTACAATAACAGATTACTTAAGATATGTAATTAAACATACTAATTTATATAGGCTTAGTGGAATTAGTGATGCAACACCAACAGGGTTAGAAAAAAGTAAGAAAATGTATTTTGATTTACTTGAATACATGAAGAAGATGGAAAATTTGGATATTAACTTATTATTTGATAGAACATTTTTTACAGAAGAGTGTTATTGCAGATTAGGAAAAAAAGAGTATTCATTTACAGAAGTATATGACAAATTATTAAAAATGTTTAGCGAATTAGATTTTGATATTTATTACTTTACGTTGTATTTAGCGGATGTGCAAGAATATGAAAATAGATTAAAAAGAGAGGGAAAAGTTGAACCAGCTTATGCTAAATTTACAGCAGAAAATAGCATTGCACAACAAAATATGTATCTAAAAATGGCTGATGAAATCAAGGAAAAATATCCTAATATTAAGGTTGTAAATATAGAAACAGGAAAAGATATTGAATTAACTAAAAAAGAATTATTAGATATTTTAAATTAAAAATGAAAAAAATATCAAAAAAATAAAAAAAGGTATTGACAAACATGGACAAATAGATTAAAATAGAAATTGCGTTAGCGAGATATACACAAGAATATGTATATATAGCTTATGACTTGGGTCATTAGCTCAGGTGGTAGAGCACTTGACTTTTAATCAAGTTGTCCGCGGTTCGAGTCCGCGATGGCTCACCAAATCTAGGATTTAAGTTCACGCTTAAATCCTAGAAATAAAATTTATGGCCCGTTGGTCAAGCGGTTAAGACATCGCCCTTTCACGGCGGAGACATGGGTTCGATTCCCGTACGGGTCACCAATTTTTATTTAAAACATATAATAGTAATGCCACTTTAGCTCAGTTGGCCAGAGCACCGCACTTGTAATGCGGGGGTCCTCAGTTCGAATCTGAGAAGTGGCTCCATTAGAAGGTCAGTAGTTTTGATTTAATCTTAATTACTGGCTTTTTAATTATTATTGAAAACCTTGATAAATCTTGAATATAAAGATATAATATAAGTGTAAAAAGGGAGTGAAAAGATATGAATAAGGTAGTAATTGTAACAGGTGGATCACGTGGGATTGGCGCTGCAATTGTAGAAGAACTTGCTAATGCCAATTATAATGTGATATTGAATTATTACAATTCGGAAAATGAAGCAAATACAATCAAAAATATACTTACAAATTGTGGAAAAACAGTAGAGATTTATAAAGCTGATGTTAGAAACAGGGAAGAGGTAAAAGGTTTAATAAACTTTGCAATAGAGAAATTTGGCAGAATTGATGTATTAATTAACAATGCTGGAATATGCCAATCAAAATTATTTACAGACCTAACAGATGATGATTGGAACAATATGATTCAAACGAATTTAACATCAGTATTTTACACAACACAAGAGGCTCTAAGATATATGGTTTCAAGAAAAGAAGGATGTATAATAAATATTTCATCTATATATGGAATAACTGGAGCATCATGTGAAGCACATTATTCAGCTGCGAAAGCAGGGGTAGATGGAATTACAAAATCACTTGCAAAAGAATTAGGACCATCAAACATTCGAGTAAATAGTATAGCACCAGGTGCAATAGATACAGATATGAATAAATTCTTGACAGTAGAAGAAAGAAAAGAATTGAACAATGAAATACCACTTGAGAGAATGGGAAAACCAGAAGAGATAGCATCATGTGCAAAGTGGTTGATTGAAAATGAATATACAACAGGTCAGGTAATTTCTGTTAATGGTGGATGGTTATTTTAGTAGAGTCTTTGGAGGTGTCCCCCAAACTCTACTGAAAACCATAAAAAAGAATAGCTTTTTACAAGCTATTCTTTTTTATTATTTTATTTCTTATTTACACTTCTTTTATAATTTCCTGAAACAAATTTTGGAACAGATGCAAAGAATTTAGCAATAGATGCTTTAACTCTTTTTGCCCAATTAATTGTGCTTGTCCAATCCCATTTGTTTGAATTTGAAACAGCTAAAGATGTAATTGGTTTTGTTGTTGGTTCAACTGGAGCAACTCCTGCTGCTTGAGCTATTTCTTTAATTGGTGATTTTATTGTATTTGCTTCTTCATTTACAATATTTGAAATTGGATTAACAATTGAATTTAATTCTTGTGCTGTAGGATTTCCAAAAGTTGTTGTTCCTAAATCGTTTATAGAAGCTTTTTCTATATTAAATACATAGTTTTGTCCTAAATTGTTATCCCATTCATTGTTTTGATTTTTGAAACAAAAATTAATAGTTTCATTACCAGCTAGATTTAATTCTGTTTGGTATCCTAAATCTGTTTTTTTCATTTCAACTTCTTGTACATTATCCCAATCTTTTCCATATCCATAATGTATAAAAACTTTATCATTATCTCCTTGGTAAAATTTACCTGTGTAAGATACCTTAACATTAGTATTTTCAACAAGTTTATCAGTATTGAAATAAATATCTTTTAATAATTCCATAGTTATCTCCCCTTAATTTATCTTTTGATTCTTTTACATTATATTATTAAATAATTTTTAATTCAAGTATTTTTTACAAAAAAATTTAAAAAATTTAATATTATGAAACAGAAAAATTATAAAATTGCTTGACTTTTCTTAAAGAAAGGTTATATAATAAATATCGTTAACAAATTCATGGGTCATTAGCTCAGCTGGTAGAGCAGCAGACTCTTAATCTGAAGGTCCGGGGTTCGATCCCCCGATGGCTCACCAATAAAACGCAAGGAGTTCATATTTCTTGCGTTTTTTGTCGAATAATGTTGATAAAAAAATATGGAAAAGTATTGACATTTTTATAGAAAACGGGTAAAATAATATTGACTTAAAGAAAAGTCTGAAAACGGAATTGATCATAAATTAGAAAGAGATGCAGTGGCAAATAATGCATCTCTTTTGCATTAAAAAAAGAGATAGTAATGGCAAATTACTATCTCTTTGTGATTAGATATGTACTAATCTTTCTTTGTCTGCTCTTGAAGCTTCTTTTGTAAAACTGCTTGCTTCTTTTCAGAATCTATTAGCATTTTTACAAGTTTCAAGATAACGTCGGAATTGCTCATAAATTTTCACCCCCTTCATAAAGATTTCCTTAATGAAAAGGATGTTACAATTATATATTAAATAAAAGTGCAAAACAATAAGTTTGATAATAAAATTCATCGACAAAATACAACAAAAAAGCAAACAATCCAGCCTACTTGACTATAAAACCAAAATATGATAATTTGAAAACGAACAATAGAAAAACAAGGAGGTATTAAAATGTCAATATTATTAACAGGAGGAGCAGGATTTATAGGCTCACATACTGCAGTAGAAATGATAAATGCAGGATATGATGTAATAATAGCAGATGACCTATCAAATAGCAGTGAAAAGGTAATAGATAGAATAGAAATAATAACAGGAGTAAAGCCAAAATTCTATAAAGTTGATGTATCAGTAAAAGAAGATGTAAGAAGAATTTTTGAAGAAAATAACATTGAAGGTGTAATTCATTTTGCTGGATATAAATGCGTTCCAGAATCAACAAAAGTTCCTCTAAAATACTATAGAAACAACATTGACACAACATTAACAGTATTGGAAGTTATGGAAGAAAATGATTGCAATGCATTTGTATTTAGTTCATCAGCAACAGTTTATGGTGATAAAAACCAAGTTCCATTTAGAGAAGATATGCCTACAGGTGGAACAACAAATGCTTATGGAAGCACTAAATTAATGATTGAAAATATTTTAAAAGACGTAGCAGCAGCAAACAGTAAATTTTCAGCAGTTTTATTAAGATATTTCAATCCAATAGGAGCACATCCAAGTGGATTAATTGGTGAAGCACCTGATGGAATTCCAAATAACTTAATGCCATATATAACACAAACTGCAATAGGAATTAGAGAATGCTTAAATGTATTCGGAACAGACTACAACACACCAGATGGAACAGGAGTTAGAGATTTTATTCATGTTGTAGATTTAGCAAAAGGACATGTTGCAGCAATAAAATATGCAACAGAACATACAGGAGCAGAAGCTATAAACTTAGGAACAGGGAATGGAAGCTCTGTATTAGAAGTTGTTCACGCATTTGAAAAAGCAAGTGGAGTAAAAATTCCAGTTGTATTCAAAGATAGAAGACCAGGTGATGTTGAATATTCTTATGCATGTGTTGACAAGGCAGAAAGACTATTAAACTGGAAAGCGCAATACGATTTAAACGATATGTGCAGAGATTCATGGAACTGGCAAGAAAAAAATCCAAAAGGATATGAATAGAGTTTGGGGTAAGAGTTTTTGGGACACCTCCAAAAAATATTGCTTTTGATAAAACAATGTGATATAATGTGCCCAACCAATAAGCGGAACAGCTTGGTTATCATACGTTATTAGTGTTTTATCTGAATATTAAAACACTAATTCTGCCTAAACATTTTGCTTTAAATAGGCAATATGTTGCAACACTGGGAGGAGCTCAAAATGATTACTAAAATGGTAAACAAAAAGGTTATTGTTCCACATGACGACTTCTTGGATTTCATGGACGCAATACACAACTTACGCCCCAAGAATTTAGACGAAATTATGGTATCGAGTGCCATATATTACAAGCTGATTTCTGGGGGAAAATGGCAACACAGAAACCATATCGGAGAGGGGAAGCCCATACTTGAATTCGAATGGTGGGGTGGTGCTGGTTGGTACAAGGTAACAGATTTTAGAGGCATAAACAGAGATTCTTCAGCTTACACGGATAGGATTACAGTTTATTGGCTTCAGTTTGATGATGAAACTCAGATTGAAATTACGGCAGAATAACTTTAAAAAGAAGAAACAATTCATAGAATTGTTTCTTCTTTTTTCGACCGAAGATGTTTTTTGGAGGTGTTCCCAAAAATCCACTAAAAATTAGCAAAAAATTATTGACAAGCCTATTAAATATATAGTATAATTATCTAGTATATTATAAATTTTTACTCCTTGGCGAAAAGAATTCGAAAAAGGGTGATAAAAATTATTAAAATAGTTATGAAACGAGAGAAAAAATAAATGTAGATGAAAAGGATGTTAGCAAAAAAAGGAGTACTTGCTAACATGCTTTTTGTCGCTTTTTTTGAGGTTCTAAAGATTTAAATTTTTTAAAATTAATTTCGTTATATTAAATTTAAAAAAGAGGAATTGCCTTAAACTAGTTATATAAACTAGCAAAATTAATTGGCAGAGAATTTTGTTATTTATAAAAATAGTTTAATACGCAAGAAGGACTTTTTTAAATATATATAAATTTTATTTCTGCTTAAATTTTTATAGGGGTGATTTAAGTTGGTAAAAGACGTAAAGTACGAAAAAAGTACACGTAAAACTTTTGCTAAAATCGGCGACTCAATCGAGATTCCTAATCTTATTCAAGTTCAAAAAGATTCTTACGATTGGTTCGTTGAAGAAGGCTTAGGCGAAGTATTAAAAGATATTTCACCTATAATTGACTATTCTGGAAATTTAATTCTTGAATTTTTCGATTATTACATGGAAGAAAAAACAAAGTACACAGTTGAAGAAGCCAAAGAAAGAGATGCAACTTATTCAACAAGATTGCATGTTAAAGTAAGACTTATCAACAAAGAAACTGGTGAAATCAAAGAGCAAGAAATCTATTTAGGAGATTTCCCATTAATGACAGAAAGTGGAACTTTCATTATCAATGGTGCTGAAAGAGTTGTAGTTAGCCAGTTAGTACGTTCACCTGGATGTTATTATGCAAGTGATTATGACAAAACAGGAAAACGTATTTACACATCTACAGTAATGCCAATTCGTGGTGCATGGATTGAGTATGAAACAGATGCAAACGACATTGTAAATGTTAGGGTGGATAGAACAAGAAAACTACCAGTTACATGTTTATTAAGAGCAATTGGAATCACAACAGACCAAGAAATTTTAGATTTATTTGGTGAAGATGATAAAATAGTTGCAACAATAAACAAAGATCCAATTAAAGACGCTGATGAAGCTATAGTCGAAATTTACAAAAAATTAAGACCAGGAGAGCTTCCAACAGCAGACGCTGCACGTAACTTATTCAATGGATTATTCTTTGATCCAAGAAGATATGACTTAGCTAAAGTTGGTAGATACAAATTCAACCAAAAATTAAGTTTAGCAAGAAGAATAACAGGAAAAGTTTCATTCAGCGACATAATTGACCCATCAACAGGTGAATTATTAGTTGAAAAAGATACAGTTATTTCAGAAGAAGTTGCAAGACAAATTCAAGATTCTGGAATTAACATTGTAGACGTTAAAGTTGAAGACAAAAAAGTAAGAGTAATAGGAAATGGAACAGTAAATATCCACAATGTATTACCAAATGTGGATTTAAGTAAGCTACATTTCAAAGAAGATGTAAATTATGAAGTACTAAAATCAATCATCGACACAACAGATGAAAAAGATTTAGTAAAAGTTCTAAAAGAAAGATATGATGAATTAATTCCTAAACACATAACAAACGAAGATATTATAGCATCAATAAGCTTCTTACTAAACCTAGATCATGGTATAGGAGAAATTGATGATATAGATCACTTAGGAAATAGACGTATTAGATGTGTTGGTGAATTATTACAAAACCAATTTAGAATTGGTTTAACAAGACTTGAAAGAGCTGTTCGTGAAAGAATGACAACACAAGACTTAGATGTAGTAACACCACAAACATTAATTAATACAAAACCAATTACATCTTCAATAAGAGAATTCTTTGGAAGTTCACAATTATCACAATTCATGGACCAAACAAACCCACTTTCAGAGTTAACTCATAAGAGAAGAATTTCTGCATTAGGACCTGGAGGTCTTACACGTGAAAGAGCAGGATTCGAGGTTAGAGATATTCACCATACACACTATGGTAGATTATGTCCAGTAGAATCTCCTGAAGGACCAAACATCGGTCTTATATCAGCGCTTTCATGTTTTGCAATAATAAATGAATATGGATTTATTGAAACTCCATACAAAAAAGTTGACAAAGAAACAGGAAAAGTTACAGATATTATAGAATACATGCCAGCAGACATTGAAGATAAATATGTAATTGCCATGGCTTCTGAACCACTAGATGAAGAAGGAAGATTTGTACATCCTCGTGTAAGAGTTAGATATGCAAATGATATTCTAGAAGTTGATAAAGAAATGGTTGACTACATAGATATCTCTCCAAAACAATTAGTTTCAGTTGCTGCTGCAATGATTCCTTTCTTGGAGCACGACGACGTTAAGCGTTCATTAATGGGATCTAACATGCAACGTCAAGCTGTACCACTTTTAATGCCAGAAGCACCAATAGTTGCAACAGGTATAGAATATAAAGCAGCTAAAGATTCTGGAATTACTGTAACTGCAAAAAATGCAGGTATAGTTGAAAAAGTAACAGCAGACGAAGTTACAGTTAGAACTAAAGATGGAAGCTTAGATACATATAAATTACGTAAATTCAAGAGAACAAATGGTGGTACATGTATCAACCAAAGACCAGTTGTAGCAAGAGGAGAAAAAGTTAAAGTTGGTGGAATTTTAGCTGATGGACCTTCTACAAAAAATGGTGAAATGGCTCTTGGTAAAAACGTATTAATAGCTTTCACAACATGGGAAGGTTATAACTACGAAGACGCTGTATTAATCAGCGAAAGATTAGTTAAAGAAGATGTTTACACATCAATACATATTGAGGAATATGATTGCGAATGCCGTGATACAAAACTTGGACCAGAAGAAATCACGCGTGATATACCAAACGTTGGGGATGACAGCTTAAAAGACCTAGATGAAGACGGTATAATCAGAATTGGTGCTGAAGTAAGACCAGGAGATATCCTAGTTGGAAAAGTTACTCCAAAAGGAGAAACAGAATTAACAGCAGAAGAAAGATTATTACGTGCTATCTTTGGTGAAAAAGCTAGAGAAGTAAGAGATACATCACTTCGTGTACCACATGGTGAAGCTGGAACTATAGTTGATGTTAAAATATTCACTAGAGAAAATTCAGATGAATTAGGACCTGGTGTAAATCAAGTAATTAGATGTTATATAGCTACAAAGAGAAAAGTATCAGTCGGAGATAAAATGGCCGGACGTCATGGTAACAAAGGTGTTATTTCAAGAATACTACCTGAAGAAGATATGCCATTCTTACCAGATGGTACTCCAGTAGATATAGTACTTAACCCATTAGGTGTACCTTCACGTATGAACCTAGGTCAAGTGTTAGAGGTTCACTTAGGTATGGCAGCTCGTTCTTTAGGATGGATGGTTGAAACACCAGTATTTGATGGTGCTAAATCATACGAAATTGAAGACTTACTAGAACAAGCAGGATTAAGAAGAGATGGAAAAACAACTTTATACGATGGTAGAACTGGTGAAGAATTCAAAAACCCAGTTACAGTTGGTGTAATGTACATGTTAAAACTTCACCACTTAGTTGATGATAAAATACATGCTCGTTCAACTGGACCATATTCACTAGTTACACAACAACCACTTGGAGGTAAAGCACAATTCGGTGGACAACGTTTCGGAGAAATGGAAGTTTGGGCACTAGAAGCTTATGGTGCTGCATACACACTTCAAGAAATGTTAACAGTTAAATCTGATGATGTTGTAGGAAGAGTAAAAACTTATGAATCAATTGTAAAAGGTGAAAACATCCCTGAACCAGGTGTTCCAGAAGGATTCAAAGTATTAATAAAAGAACTTCAATCTTTAGGATTAGATGTACGTTTATTCTCTAAAGATAACGAAGAACTTGAATTAAAAGAACATATTGAAGATGGAATAGACTTTAATTTAGACAAAGATAAAAATATGGAAGTAGAAGAAGTTGTAGATGAATCTGAATTAGAAGACAGTTATATAGAAGCAGATGCAGATGATTTAGATGATGATTCAATTTTCGAACCATTAGATGAAGATGCAGATGACTTAATGTTGCTAGATGATGATGAATTTGATACAACAGGATTAGATGACGAGGAAGGAGGCGAGTTTTAATGGATGACGAATTAGCATTATTTGACAAGATTAAAATTGAATTAGCTTCTGATGAGAAGATAAGAGAATGGTCAAAAGGTGAAGTTAAAAAACCAGAGACTATCAACTATAGAACATTAAAACCAGAAAAAGATGGATTATTCTGTGAAAGAATATTTGGTCCAACTAAAGACTGGGAATGTCACTGTGGTAAATACAAACGTGTTAGATATAAAGGAATAGTTTGTGATAGATGTGGTGTTGAAGTAACTAAGGCTAAGGTAAGAAGAGAAAGAATGGGTCACATTGAACTTGCTGCTCCAGTTGCACATATTTGGTATTTTAAAGGAATTCCAAGTAGAATTGCTTTATTACTAGATATATCTCCTAGAAACTTAGAAAAAGTTATTTACTTTGCATCTTATGTTGTTACAGACAAAGGTGATACAGGATTAATTAAAACTCAAGTTTTATCTGAAAAAGAATATTCAGAAGCTGTTGAAAAATATGGTAGGGGTTCATTTAAAGCAGAAATGGGTGCTGAAGCTATACAAAAATTATTAGCTGAAGTTGATTTAGAAAAACTATCAAAAAGCTTAAAGAAAGAATTAGAAAAATGTAGTGAACAAAAAAGAGCTAAAATAGTTAAAAGATTAGATACTATAGAAGCTTTCAGATTATCTGGAAATAAACCAGAATGGATGATTATGAATGCCATTCCAGTTATTCCACCAGATTTAAGACCAATGGTTCAATTAGATGGTGGTAGATTTGCTACATCAGACTTAAATGATTTATATAGAAGAGTTATAAACAGAAATAACAGATTAAAAAGATTACTAGAATTAGGTGCACCAGAAATAATTGTAAGAAACGAAAAACGTATGTTACAAGAATCTGTAGATGCATTAATAGATAATGGTAGACGTGGAAGACCTGTTACAGGTGCTGGAAACAGACCACTTAAATCATTATCAGATATGTTAAAAGGAAAACAAGGTAGATTCCGTCAAAACTTACTAGGAAAACGTGTTGACTACTCTGGACGTTCAGTTATCGTTGTAGGTCCTGAACTTAAAATATATCAGTGCGGTCTTCCAAAAGAAATGGCAATTGAATTATTCAAACCATTTGTTATGAGAGAATTAGTAGGAAGAGGAATTGCACACAACATTAAGAACGCAAAAAGAATGGTAGAAAAATTAAAACCAGAAGTTTGGGATATGTTAGAATATGTAATTAAAGATCACCCAGTTATGTTAAACCGTGCTCCAACACTACATAGACTTGGTATTCAAGCTTTCGAACCAGTTTTAGTTGAAGGTAGAGCAATTAAACTTCACCCATTAGTTTGTACTGCGTTCAACGCTGACTTCGACGGTGACCAAATGGCTATTCACGTTCCATTATCACCAGAAGCACAAGCAGAAGCAAGATTCTTAATGCTTTCAGTAAACAACTTGCTTAAACCACAAGATGGTAAACCTGTTACAGTACCAACACAAGATATGATTCTTGGTGCATACTATTTAACAATGGAAGTTGATGGAGAACCAGGAGAAGGAAACTACTTCGGATCACCAGAAGAAGCAATAATTGCTTATGAAAACAAAGACTTAGGAATGCATGCTAAAATTAAAGTAAAAGTTAAGAAAGAAATTGATGGAGAAGAAAAAATTGGAACAGTTGAAACAACTGTTGGTAGAATTATTTACAATGAAGGAATTCCACAAGATTTAGGATTTGTAGATAGAACAAAGAAAGAAAATGCTTTCGAACCAGAAATTAACTTTGTAGTAACAAAGAAAAATCTAGGAAAAATTATTGCTAAATCAATTAATGCTCATGGATTAAGCGATACAGCAGTATTACTAGATTACATTAAAGCAACAGGTTACAAATACTCAACAATTGGTGCTATCACAGTATCAGTTAGTGATGTTAAGGTACCAGAAGCTAAGAAAACAATTCTAGAAGAAGCAAATAAACAAATCGACACAATCAGAAAACAATACAAACGTGGTTTAATAACAGATGAAGAAAGATACAATGCTGTTATTAAAGTATGGAGTAAAGCTACTGATGATGTTAAAGATGCAATGAAAGATAATTTCGAAAAATTAAACCCAGTATTCATGATGTCTGAATCTGGAGCCAGAGGTAACTTAGACCAATTAAAACAAATTGCAGGTATGCGTGGACTTATGGCTAGTACAACAGGTAAAGCAGTTGAAGTGCCAATCACATCATGCTTTAGGGAAGGTTTAAGTGCTATTGAATACTTCATAGCTGCCCATGGTGCTCGTAAAGGACTTTCAGATACAGCGTTAAGAACAGCCGATTCAGGTTACTTAACAAGAAGATTGGTTGATGTTGCACAAGATATTATCGTTAGAGAAGATGATTGTGGAACAACAGAAGGAATTGTAGTAGAAGATATCAAAGACGGAAATCAAATAGTTGAAAAACTAGAAGAAAGATTAGTTGGAAGATATCCATTAGAAGACATTGTAAATCCTGAAACTAAGGAAGTAATAGTAGATACAAACACAGTTATTACAGACAACTTAGCTGAAAAAATAGTAGCTGCTGGAATAAGCAGAGTTGGTGTTCGTTCAGTTATAGCATGTAGAACAAAACATGGTGTATGTAGTAAATGTTATGGTATGAGCTTAGCAACAAGAGAAAGAGCAAACATTGGTGAAGTTATAGGAATTATAGCTGCTCAATCAATTGGTGAGCCTGGTACACAGCTTACAATGAGAACTATCCACTCTGGTGGTGTTGCGGGTGTTGCCGATATTACTCAAGGTCTTCCTAGAGTTGAAGAGCTTTTTGAAGCTAGAAAACCAAAAGGATTAGCTGTAATTACTGAAATTGCTGGTACAGTTAAGATTAAAGACAACAAGAATAGAAAAGAAGTAACAGTAAAAGGTAAGAAAGAAGCTAAATCATACTTAATTCCATTCGGATCAAAACTAAAAGTTAGAGAAGGAGATTTAGTAGAAGCAGGTGATCCATTAACAGAAGGATCAATAAATCCAAATGAAATCTTATTAATCAAAGGTCCAGAAGGAGTATTTGATTACTTAGTAAAAGAAGTTCAACGTGTTTATAGAAACCAAGGTGTTGATATCAACGATAAACATATCGAAGTTATTGCAAGACAAATGCTTAAGAAAGTAAGAGTTGAAGATAACGGAGATACAAACATGATGGCAGGATCATTAGTTGATATGTATGAATTCGAAGATGAAAACAACAGAGTAATTGCAGAAGGAAAGAGACCAGCAAACGGTAAGAGATTATTACTTGGTATTACCAAGGCATCTCTTGCAACAGAAAGTTTCTTATCAGCTGCATCATTCCAAGAAACAACAAGAGTTCTTACAGAAGCTGCTATTAAAGGTAAAGTCGATGAATTAATAGGACTTAAAGAAAACGTTATCATTGGTAAATTAATTCCTGCTGGTACAGGCCTAGCTAAATACCAAGAAACTAAAATAAGTACAGAAATTGAAGCCGACGCAGACGCTGAAGAGAATTATTAAAGATATTTTTGGGGACACCTCCAAAAAACATCTTGAATTTAAAAAGTCAAAAATAAGAAGATTTTTAATCTCGTTTTTGACTTTTTTTATTTTTTAGTGGATTTTTGGAGGTGTCCCCAAAATTCTCCTCAAAAATCTCCTCAAATAAAATACTGTCGAATTATGGTATAAAAATTACATAAATTATTTAAAAAATTTTAAAAATCCTATAGACAAATGTATATGTAAACTTGTATAATAGAAACATAAACTATTACCAAAAAAGAGAAGAGGTTATGAGCATGGAAACAAATGAAGATTTAAAAAACGTAAAAACTGCACAAAATGCTGAGAATGCTCAGATTATAAAAAATACACAACCTTCAGCAGAAAAAGCAGATGTAATTGAAGAAAAAGAAACAGCAGTTGTAGAAACACAGGCAACTGAGAACATAGATTTACAGAAAACACAAAGAATTGAAATTTTAAGTGAGCTTTTAAAAGATACAGAAATAGCACAAAGAGAAAATTTTGAGGCAAAATTAAAGGCTGAATCATGCATAAAATCTGAAAAAATTGAAGATAAACAACCTAAAAAACAAGATGTAAATAAAATTGCAGAAGAGAAAAGTGTAAAAAATGATGAAACAAAAGAAAAGAAACATACTCAAGATAAAAAAGATTACAGATTAGAAAAATTATTATTAGACAGAATAAATGCAATGCAGGGTAAAATTAAAGAATCTTTAGAATTAATCAAGAAATTTGAAAGAATAAATGCTAAAGAAGAAAATTTACCAAACATTGTTACTACTTTGCGCGACAAATTAACTTTAGAAGTTATAAAACAATTTAGAACTGTTGGAATTGAATTCAATATGAAATCATATTTGGTTCAAGCAGTTGTATCAGATTTATTATCTACATTTGAAGAAGGTATAACAGAATTTAAAGAATGCTCAGAAAACTTAAATTTTGTAAAAGAAGTTCAAGATGATTTTGAATCAAGAGTTGAACTTGCTCCAACAAGTAAGGTTAAGAATATGTTTGCACGTTTAAGAGGGTTATTTAAACCTGAAAGAAAACAAGAGAGATTAATAGACCTAGAAAGAGCAAGACAAGAGAAAAAACTAGAAGAAGCTAATATTCATTTAATAAAATATAAATATAAAAATAGTGAGTTAGATAAATACACAATTAGAAAGAACATTGTAGGAAGTTTAACACGTGAAATGTTGAATGGAAAAAGCTCAGGATTGAATTTAAGTGTAAGTGAATTTATTGGTGAAAAAATATCTCCTGAAATGGAAAAATTAGGATTGCAATACTTAAATGAAGCATTAGAAGAAAATTTATATAAAGAATATAACGAAAAATGCAGTGGTACATCTAAAGAAGATTTCCTAAAAATGCTTATGGGCGATGTTAAGAAAAGCGTAAAAGCAGGTACATTAGAAACAACTGTTAATAAAATAACAATGGTTAATAATGCGAAACCAGTTGAGCAAGAAGAGGATAGAATGGCTATATAAGTTAGTATATACAAGAAGAAGCAAGAAAAATCTTGTTTCTTTTTTATTATATAAATTAGCACTCTTCTATTGACACTGCTAAAATAAAGTATTATAATAATTGGTATGAAATAAAGAAATAAATAAGGAGGGATTAAAATGAATATACAGAAGTTTACTCAGAAGTCTATTGAGGCTATTCAGGAAGCACAGTCTGTGGCTTTGCAAAATGAAAATATGCAGATAGAGGAAGAGCATTTGTTGTGGGCATTAGTTAATCAACAAAATGGTTTTATTTCTGAATTATTAAAGAAAATGAATGTTAATGTTGATTCATTTAAAGCTGAACTTCAAAATGCGATTAAATCCTTACCTGCTGTTACAGGCTCAGGAAGAGAGGCTGATAAGGTTTATGTTTCGAGTGATGTAGACAAAGCTTTAGTTTCAGCTGAAAATGAGGCTTCAAAAATGCAAGATGATTTTGTTTCAGTTGAACATATTTTACTTGGAATTTTAAATAATTCAAATAACAAAATTTCAAAGATTTTACAAAATTACAATATTAATAAAAACACAGTTTTATCTGCTTTAAAGGAGGTTAGAGGTAATACGAGAGTAACAAGTGAAAATCCGGAAGGAACGTATGATGTTTTAAATAGATATGGACAAGATTTGGTTGAGCTTGCAAAACAAAATAAGCTAGATCCTGTAATAGGTAGAGATTCAGAAATAAGAAATGTTATAAGGATTTTATCAAGAAAAACAAAAAATAACCCGGTTTTAATTGGTGAACCAGGTGTTGGTAAAACAGCTATAGCAGAAGGCTTGGCTATTAGAATTGTTAATGGAGATGTTCCAAACAATTTAAAAGATAGAAAAATCTTTTCACTAGACATGGGGCTATTAATTGCAGGTGCAAAATATCGTGGAGAATTTGAGGAAAGATTAAAAGCGGTTTTAAATGAAATAAAGAAAAGTGAAGGAAAAATTATTCTATTTATAGATGAGCTTCATACAATAGTTGGCGCAGGAAAAACTGATGGTGCAATGGATGCAGGGAACCTACTAAAACCAATGCTTGCAAGAGGAGAACTTCACTGTATTGGTGCAACTACTCTAAATGAATATCGTCAATATATAGAAAAAGATGCGGCTTTAGAAAGACGTTTCCAACCAGTACTTGTAGACGAACCATCAGTTGAAGATACAATATCAATTTTAAGAGGTTTAAAAGAACGTTATGAATTATTCCATGGCGTAAAAATTCATGACCAAGCATTAATTACAGCTGCAGTGCTTTCGCACAGATATATTTCAGACAGATTTTTGCCAGATAAAGCAATAGATCTAATAGATGAAGCATGTTCAATGATTAAAACAGAAATGGAATCAATGCCGACAGAATTAGATGATATTTCAAGAAAAATTATGCAACATGAAATAGAAGAAGCAGCTTTAAAGAAGGAAACAGATGATTTATCTAAAGCTCATTTAGTTGAAGTTCAAAAAGAGTTAGCTGAAATGAAAGAGCAATTTAATAGTATGAAAGCTAAGTGGGAAAATGAAAAAGAATCAATTAATAAAGTTCAAAAAATAAAAGAAGAATTAGATAAAGTAAATGGCGAAATAGAGGCAGCAGAAAGAGTTTACGACTTAAATAAAGCTGCTGAACTTAAATACTCAAAATTACCAGAATTGCAAAAACAGTTAGCTGAACAAGAAAAAATAGTTGAAGATAGAAAAGGTAAAAATAGTATTTTAAGAAACGAAGTAACAGGTGAAGAAATTGCTAAAATAATAGGCCGTTGGACAGGAATTCCTGTTTCAAAATTAATGGAAGGTGAACGTGAGAAATTACTTAACTTAGAAAACATTTTACATGAAAGAGTAATAGGCCAAGATGAAGCAGTTAAAAAAGTAGCAGATGCAATAATTCGTTCAAGAGCAGGAATTGCAAATCCAAACCAACCAATTGGATCATTCCTATTTTTGGGACCAACAGGTGTTGGTAAAACAGAACTTGCCAAGGCATTAGCAGAGGCACTATTTGATGATGAACACAATATGGTAAGAATAGATATGTCTGAATACATGGAAAAATTCAGTGTAAGTCGTTTAATAGGTGCGCCTCCAGGTTATGTAGGATATGAAGAAGGTGGGCAATTAACAGAAGCTGTTAGAAGAAAACCATATTCAGTAATATTATTAGATGAAATTGAAAAAGCCCATCCAGATGTATTCAACATTTTACTTCAAGTGCTAGATGATGGCCGTATTACAGACTCACAAGGTAGAACAGTAGATTTCAAAAATACAATAATAATTTTAACATCTAATTTAGGTTCATCATATTTATTAGAAGGAATTAAAGAAGATGGAACAATTTCAGAAGAAGCAATTTCTGAAGTGGATAGCTTGCTAAAACAATCATTTAGACCAGAATTTTTAAACCGTTTAGATGAAATTGTATATTACAAACCATTAATGAAAGACCAAATTTACAATATTATAGATTTAATGATAGCAGATTTACAAAAACGTTTAGATGCTAAACAAATTAAATTAGTTGTAAGTGATGAAGCAAAGAATTACATAGTTGAAAATGGTTATGACCAAAATTATGGTGCAAGACCATTAAAAAGATTTATTAAAAATAATGTTGAAACTATGGTTGCTAAAAAGATTATTGGCGGAGAAGTTGAAGCTGGAGATACATTAACAGTTGACGTTGACGAGAAAGGTGAACTTAGAATATAAGACCGATTAGGAACACTTGTCTAATGGTATAGAATAAAGAAAATAAAAAACCCGTGTTTATCACGGGTTTTTTGTTTGATATTTATTAATGCAAACTTGCATCTAATTCATCTTTTAATGTTACTGTAATAACACTACCTTCTTCAACCTGAGTTCCTGCAATAGGGTCTTGGCTTACAACTTTACCTGAACCAACAATTTTAATATTCAAATTTTGTTGTAGAAGTGCGTTTTTAGCACGAGTTGCAGTATAACCTTTAACAGCAGGTACTTCAACAGAAGTTCTAACAGTGTCTTTACTTGTATATAATTCAACAACTGCTCCGTTTACCAAATATGTTCCTTGTTTTGGAACTTGTTCTGCAACTGTAGAGTCATCTGCGCCAGTTGTTTTACATGTAAATCCAGCTGCTTCTAGTTGCTTTTTAGCTTCGGCTACAGTTTTTGTACGTACGTCTGGTAAAGGTTTTGTAGCTAAGTTATTATATGCTGTTTCTGTAGTTGTTATTGTTGTTTTATTTGAGGGTATTTCTAAGTAAGGTAGAACTTCAGATAGAACCTGAGCAGCAACTGGAGCTGCAATTTGTCCACCATAATTGTTGCTTTCATCTGGATCATATAAAGTAACTAATATTGCAACTTTAGTGTTTTCTACAGGAGCTATTGCTAAGAAAGAAGCAACATAGCCTTCTTCTTCTTTTCCTGGAGATGGTTCAGATGTACCTGTTTTACCACCAATTGTGTATCCTTCAACTTGACCATATCTACCACCACCATTTGTAACAACAGATTGCATCATACTTCTAACTTGTTCAGCAGTTTCAGCTGAAATAACTTGTCTAACTTGTTTAGGTTCGACTGTTGTAACAGTACCTGTATCTGTGTTTTCAATGCTTTTAACAACTCTTGGTTGCATTAAAACACCATCATTTGCAACAGCACATACAGCTGTAATCATTTGTAAAGGTGTAATTGTAAATCTTTGCCCAAAAGAAATTGTTGCAAGTTCAACTGGACCAACTTTTTCTAGAGGGTGGAATGTACCAACAGCTTCACCTGCTGTGGCAATTCCTGTTTTATCAAAAAATCCAAATGCTTTGAAATATTTATACATTATGTCTTTACCAATTTTAGCACCTAATTGCATAAATGCAGGGTTGCACGAATTTTGCATAGCTTGTCTTAAAGATTGATATCCGTGACCGGAGTGATTAGCACATTGTATTTTGGTTCCATAAATATCCTGGTATCCAATACATGAAAAATTTCCGGCTGTATCAGTTTCAACAATATTTTCTTCAACACCAATTGAAGACATTATTATTTTGAATACAGAACCTGGTTCATAAGTATTTGAAACAGCTGTATTTTTCCACATTTTTTGTAATTCAGTACTTTTGGCTGAAGCTGATAAAGAATCCCATTTAGTAGCTAAAACTTCATTTGGGGTAAATGGAGTATTTAAGTTATAGTCTGGATATGAAGCCATTGCTAAAATATCACCTGTAGATGGATCCATTACTATAATATTTCCACCACGTCCGCAGTTATTATCTTTGCATGCTTGTTTTAAGTATTTTTCAGCGATTGTTTGTATTGTTATATCAATTGTTAAGGTTAAGTTGCTTCCGTTTTGTGCGGGGATATATGTTTCTTTATCATTAGAAATAATATCTTGTGCGGCATCTTGTGCAGTTACTATTTTTCCAGGAGTTCCAGTTAATGTAGAATCCCAGTAGTATTCAATTCCTGCTAAACCTTGGTTATCATCACCACAAAATCCTATTAAGTTAGATGCTAGATTGTTGTAATAGTAATAACGTTTTGTGTCTGTATCGATGTTTATTCCTGCGTATATTTCATTATCTTTCATCCATTGTTTTAGTTTATCTATTTTATCTTCTTCAACTTTTTTTACAATGGTTTGAACAGAGTTTTTGCTTGTAACTTTAGAGAAAACTTCATCATAATCTAAACCAAATATTTCTGAAAACGCTTTAGAAACTTTTTCTTGTAGTCGTGCTGTTTCTGTTTCGTTGTTATCGACTATAAATTTTGATGGATTGATTGTAACTGTGTCTACAGTAGCACTAATTGCCAAAGGTTTTCCTGTTGAGTCATATATTGAACCTCTTGTTGGGCTTATGATTCTGCTGGTTGTTTGTTGTTTTACTGCAGCTTCTTTTAACATACTACCTTGAACAAATTGTAGGTATCCAATTCTGAAAATTAAAGTTACTAATAAAAAGCAAGAAAGTATTGAAAATACTAGGTATCTTCTGGGTTTGTTAAATTTTACTTGTTCTTTATTTCTCTGGGTTATATTTTTGTTTTTATTTTTATTTTTTTTCTTGTTATATGAATTCATAATTCACCATCTTTTCATTTGATATATATATAAATTTTATATTATACGTATGGAAAAGTCAAGGTGATTTTTTGGGACACCTCCAAAAAACATCTTCGTGGTTTTGTCGCTCGATTTCAAGAATTATGTATCATTAAAAAATATATTAATACTTTGTTCGTTTGCTGGCGATTTGATTTGGGTGGAAGACGGATTTGTGGAGCGCCAAACTGCGCACTTCACTGCGTATTAATATATTTTTTAATGATACATAATTCTTGAAATTAAGCTACTCTGAAGACGGAATTTGAATACTCCGATTAAATCCATACCAAAAACAATTTCAGATTGAAATTAAATACTCCCGAGGAGTATTTAAAAAACATCTTGGAGGGGAATCAATTAATCTTTGGAATTGTGAGAATTTTGACGATTTATGTCGGAATTTTTGGAACGAAAGTTGTTGATTTTCGTGGCTTTGGAGAGTATAATAAAATTTGAAATTGAAGTTTTAGTTTAAGATCTTATTGATTTAGTTCAATTTAGTTTTAATTTTTAAATTTATTTTGTCTTGAAAATTCAAAATAATAAATTCACATTAATTAAAAATATTGGAGAAGGGAGATTGTTGTGTAATTAACAACATTGTTTTTTGCGTATGTTATCTATTATTAAAAGCATGTCTTTACAAGGACTAGAGGGATATTTGGTAGATGTTCAGGTTGATGTTTCTGCTGGTTTGCCTTCTTTTGAAATTGTTGGGCTTCCTGATGCTACTATTAAGGAGTCGAAGGAAAGGGTTAGAACGGCTATTAGAAATTCAGGTTTTAATTTGTTTAGTAGGAAGATATTAATAAATTTGGCACCTGCTTCTAGAAGAAAAGAAGGTACAATGTATGATTTGGCGATGGCTATTGGGATTTTATGTTCAAATAATTATATTAATAGAGAAGATTTAAAGAAAACAGTGTTTATTGGTGAGTTGTCATTGGATGGCAGAGTAGGTAAGGTAAATGGTATTTTGCCAATGTGTATAGAGCTTGAAAAGTTGGGAATAGAGAGAGTTATTTTGCCAAAAGATAATGCTGCTGAGGCTAGTGTTGTAAGTAAAATTAGTATTATTCCTGTTACAAGTTTGATGGAAACTGTTAGATATTTAAATAATGAAATTCAAATAGAGAATTATAAAGCTGTAGAGGGATTTAATCTACAAAATGATAATTCAAATTCAGAATATTTAGTTGATTTTTCTGAGGTTAAAGGTCAAAGAAATATTAAAAGAGCTGTTGAGGTTGCCACAAGTGGTGGGCATAATTTGCTTATGATTGGGAGTCCTGGCTCTGGTAAAACTATGATTGCGAAGAGGATTCCAACTATATTGCCAGATTTGGATTTTGAAGAATCTCTTGAGGTTACCAAAATTCACAGTATTACTGGAAATCTTTCTGAAAATATTCCAATTATTACTAAAAGACCGTTTAGATCGCCTCATCATACAGTTACAGGTGCAGCACTTGTGGGAGGAGGCAAATATCCAAAGCCACGGTGAAATTAGTTTGGCTCACTATGGGGTGCTATTTTTAGATGAGTTGCCAGAGTTTAATAGAGGTACATTAGAAATGCTGCGTGGTCCGCTGGAAGATGGAAAGATAACAATAGGAAGGGCAATGCAAGTAGTTACTTATCCAAGTAAATTTATGATGGTTGCCAGTATGAATCCATGTCCGTGTCGGGTTTTATGGTTCGGAAAAAGAGTGTAAGTGCAGTGAAGAAACCATAAAGAGATATTTAGGTAAAGTTAGTGGTCCATTGCTTGATAGAATTGACATTCAGGTTGAGGTTAATTCTGTTAAATATGATAATTTGGTTCATGATGTAAAAGAAGAGAGTTCAGAAGAAATTCAGAAAAGGGTTAATAGAGCTAGACAGATACAGTTAAAAAGGTACAAAGGTCTTGGCATTTATTCAAATTCTGAATTAACAACAAGTTTGATGAATAAGTTTTGTAAATTAGATGACTCATGCAAATTTATTTTAAAGCAAACTTTTGAAAAGCTTGGTATAAGTGCAAGAGCATATGAAAGAATTCTGAAAGTAGCTAGAACGATTGCAGATTTAGATGAAAGCGAAAACATTCAAGCTAAGCATGTTCTTGAAGCTGTTCAATACAGAAGTTTAGATAAGAAGTACACAAATATTAGACTTAATAATGTTTAAATTTGATTTAGAATGGAGGGCGCAAATGAAGGTGTTAAAAAAAGATGATGAAGATTTCCCACAATCATTAAGGAATATAAAAAATCCACCACGTGAATTATATGTCGAAGGTAATATTGAATGTTTTAATTTACCATGTGTTACTGTTGTGGGGTCAAGAAATATGAGCGAATATGGTAAAAAAATGACAAAGAAAATCGTTAAGGAACTGGTTGAAGCTGGTGTATGTATTGTTAGTGGATTAGCGGTTGGCATTGATACTGTTGCTCATGAAGAATGCTTGAAAAACGGAGGAAAGACAATAGCTGTTTTAGGTTCAGGACTTAACAAGGTTTTTCCTCCAGAAAATAAAGAGTTGTTCAATAGAATAATTAATTCTGGTGGATGTGTTGTATCTGAACATTTTCCGGATGAAGAAGCAAGGAAGATTTATTTTCCAGCAAGAAATAGAATTGTTAGTGGATTATCTTTGGCCACTGTCGTAATTGAAGCTACATATAGAAGTGGAACAAGTATTACAGCCAGGTTTACTTTCGAACAGGGCAAAAAAGTATTTTGTATTCCTAATTGCGTTTTTGGAAAAAACAGTTCTGGTACTATAAATTTAATAAAAAATGGGGCAACTATGGTAACAGATGGAAGAGAAATACTGTATTCATTGGGAATTATAAATCAACTCAAGAATTATGCTGAAATTGTTGAACAGCAAAAGATGAACAAGGCTGCAATGTTTGAAAAGGAACAGCTAGAAAGACTAGATGGAGAAACTATAAAAATATATAACTACATTAAAGAAAATGGAATAGCTAATGTTGATGTAATGTGTAATGAATTAAATATGTCAATTCAAAATTTGAACATGCATATAACAATATTAGAGTTGAGAGGTTTAATAATGCCTAAAACAAGTGGGAATTATTGCATTAGTGAAATGTTATATGTATAGAATAGACAAGGAGAATATATATGTATACCAAGCAAGCGATAGGAAAATTCGGAGAGGATGTTTCTTGTGACTATTTAGTTAAAAGTAACTATAAAATTATTGAACGAAATTTTAGATGTAGGCAAGGCGAAATTGATATTGTTGCTTATGATAATAAAAACAATGAGATTGTTTTTGTGGAGGTAAAAACACGTACAGATTTTAAGTTCGGTTTTCCATCAGAAGCGGTTAATGTAGTAAAGCAAAGGCATATTTTAAATAGTGCTAAATACTATTTATATTGTAACAGAATGGAAAATAGATATGTTAGACTTGATGTAATAGAGGTAGTAGTTGATGCAAGTCATTATAGATATAAACTGAATCATTTAAAAAATGTTTTATAATTTTTAAATTTAGGGGTTGAAAAAAATGTTTTTTTAGTCTAGAATAGATTAGTAATAAAAAAAGAGGAGTGTTGTAATGGCTGATAAATTAATAATTGTTGAATCACCAGCTAAGGCAAATACAATTACAAAGTTTATAGGAGGAAGTACCAAAGTACTTGCATCAATGGGGCACATACGTGATTTGCCAAAATCAAAGTTGGGTGTAGATATTGAAAAAGATTTCGAACCTGAATATATAAATATTCGTGGGAAAGGAGATCTAATAAAAGAATTAAAAAGAGAAGCAAAAAGTGCAAAAACTGTGTATCTTGCAACTGACCCTGACCGTGAAGGAGAGGCAATTGCATGGCATTTAGCACATATATTAGAAATACCAGAAGATAGTGTATGCAGAGTGACTTTTAATGAAATTACAAAAAATGCTGTTCAAAAATCAATAAAAGAACCTAGAAAAATTGATAAAAATTTAACAGATGCTCAACAAGCACGTAGAGTTTTGGATAGAATTGTGGGTTATAAGATAAGTCCTTTATTATGGAAAAAAGTAAAAAAAGGATTATCAGCAGGAAGAGTTCAATCTGTTGCAGTTAAACTTATTTGCGATAGAGAAGAGGAAATTGAAAACTTCAAGCCAGAAGAATATTGGAATATTGTTGCTAATTTAAAGAAAAATAAAGATAAAAAGGTATTCCAAGCAAAATTCTATGGTACAGATGAACAAAAGTTAGATATTCATTCTCAAGAAGAAGTAGAAAAAATTCTTAAAAGTATAGAAAACGGAAAATATATTGTAAAAAATATTGTTAAATCAGAGAAGAAGAAAAATCCAGCACCACCATTTACAACAAGTACAATGCAACAAGAAGCTTCTAGAAAGTTAAATTTCACATTAAAGAAAACAATGGCAACTGCTCAAGGATTATATGAAGGTGTAAAAGTTCCTGAAAAAGGAAGAGTTGGTTTAATTACATATATGAGAACAGATTCAACAAGAATTTCTGAAGTGGCTCGCAGTGCTGCAAAAGAATATATAGAGAATACTTATGGAAAAGAATACTATGAAAATAGATATTATAAAACAAAAGATAATTCTCAAGATGCCCATGAAGCAATTCGTCCAACATATATAGACTTAAGTCCAGATAAAGTAAAAGATTCATTGACACCAGAGCAATACAAATTATACAATTTAATATATAACAGATTTATAGCAAGCCAAATGGCAACAGCAATATATGATACAACAACTGTTGATATAGATGTAAATAATTATATATTTAAAGCAAATGGTCAAACATTAAAATTCAAAGGATTTATGACGTTGTATGTTGAAGATGAAGACAACAGCAATAGTAAGAAAAACAAAGATGATATAGTTAATTTACCAGAACTAGAAATAGGTGAGCAACTAGAATTAAAGCAACTAGAACCTAAACAAAGTTTTACAGAGCCACCTGCCAGATATACAGAAGCTAGTTTGGTAAAAAGCTTAGAAGAAAAAGGAATAGGAAGACCAAGTACATATTCACCAACAATAACAACTATTTTGGAAAGAAGATATATCCAAAAAGATAAAAAACAATTATATCCAACAGAATTAGGAAAAGTTGTTAATAAATTGTTGATAGAAAATTTTGGAGACATAATAAATGTTGAATTTACTGCTAAAATAGAAGAGGATTTTGATTCTATAGCAGAAGGAAAAGAGTTCTGGAAAGATGTTATTAGAGAATTCTATGGACCATTTTCAGTAGAACTTTCAAGAGTTGAAAAAGAACTAGAGCATGTTGTTTTAGAAGATGAAGTATCAGATGTACCGTGTGATAAATGTGGAAGAATGATGGTATACAAATATGGTAGATATGGTAAATTCCTAGCATGTCCAGGTTTTCCAGAATGTAGAAATGCAAAACCAATTGTAGAAACAATAGATGTTCCATGCCCTGCATGTGGAGGAGTTGTGCAAATTAGAAAAACAAAAAGAAGAAAGAACTATTATATTTGTGAAAATAATCCAGAAAAATGTAATTATATTTCATGGAACAAGCCTACAGTAGGTGAAGTATGGAATCCTGAAACATCAGAGCAAATTGAAAGTAATGATCAAACCAAAAAAAGAAAAACTACAAAAAGAAAAACAAATAGAAAAACAACAAAATAAAATAAGCGGAAAGGTATAGTACCTCTCCGCTTAAAACAATTAATACTCTTTAATTCTAAAGTGATATCCGCAAGGAGAATTAGGAGTTTTGATTATTTTGCTGATCACCCCTAATTTAATAGTACCTTCAGGAATTGATTTAAAGGAATCAATTATTCCAGCAATTCCTGGAGTGATTTCTACATAGTATCCATCATTCTTTGGCACTCTATGACCAACAGTAACCGTAATTATATCATGGACTTTTAATTCTTCTGCAAAAGAGTTCTGAGTGTAAAAATCTTTGCGCGACAATGTGAAAAAATTGTCAATCTGAGGCTGGAAAAGATTTGCAAAAAAGCAGTCTCCCTTCCGTATCCATCTGTTAATATCCGTATAGTGGACCAATGACAAAGCACTGATAGGGATATTTCCAAGAATGCCTCCACCGATGTCAACAAAAACGCTTTTCCGAGAGAAACTCAATGCTCTGCAATAAAATGTGATTTTGTTTCTCTGAATTTGCCTAGTAATTTGTCTTAGGGCTTCCGTGAGAGCAGGTCTTCTTGTTAAAATAATCTCTTCGTCGGAAAAAAATGTCACTTTTACATTGATTTTTGTGTTAACTATAGAATTAGCATAATGTCCAGGTACCTTTAGCCCTGAGGAAATAATGTGTGTCATTTCTATTCCGTCTTGAATAAATGCTTGCTCAAAGGGGAGCGTGGCATATAGATTATCGCCAAGTTTTACCTTGAAACATTCATTCTCAATGTCTAAGGATTCGATAAGCCCGCAAATATTGGTGCTGTTCTTGTATGATTCATATACATCTTTTTTTGAAAGATTATGAAAAACAAGTTCAACATCATCTGGACGACAGGCTACTTCTTGCATGAACCGCGCAGTATCCATTTTTGTATCCTCCTTTATTTAATTGTTTTAAATGTAAAGCAATAATGCTTCAAAAAATATTATAGCATAAATACCAAATTATGTCAACGAAAACAAATGATTCACATTGTAAAAAAATATATAAATGGTATTGCTAAAAAGTTAAAAGTATATTATAATAAGTAATTGTAAATTAACGAAATAAATGAGGGGAATAATAAAATGGTAAATCCAGAACTTTTGCAAGATTTGTGCTATGATGCAGGTACAACACGAAAAGAAAAAGCAATGGAGTATGTTGCAAAAAAACGAGTGGATATAACAAAAGTTATATATGAAGATAAAAACAATTTCGAATTAAGATCAAGGGTAAAAGGAAATAATGATACATATAATGTTTATATTAAAGTTCAAGATAATGAATTAGAAGATTTAAGATGTGAATGCCCTGACTATAAAAAGAATTATGCTGCATGTAAACATATTGTCGCAACTATGGTTGAATTTGATAAAAATCCTGACTATATAAGAATATTTACAGGAAAACAAGACCATAAAAATAAAGAAGCAATTATACTAAAAGAAAAAAATGAAAACATAAATTCAAAAGAATATAAAGTGTTTAAACAACTTGTAAATGAATTTTATTATGATATTTCAAACAATGAAGAGAAAATATTAGGAAGTTCTAAAAACAAAAATGTCAAAATTATCCCAACATTATTAATAGATAAATATAACACAAATATAAAACTTGAATTCAAAATTGGAGAACAACAGCTATATAGATTAAAAAGTTTACCTGAATTTTATGAAAGAATGCTAAATAGTGAAAGTTATAAATATGGTTTGAAGCTTGAATTTATACATAATAAATTGTTTTTTGATGAAGATAGTATACCAATTTTAGACTATATTATGAAATATGGAGAGATAATAAAATATGCAAATCAAGCGGCTGATGAGTATGGATATTACGGTCGTCATTTAAGTGATTCATATATAACTGTTTCAAATTCAGGCCTAGACGAATTGTTTGAAATATATACAGGTAAGTCAATAACAATTCAGAGAGAATATGCAGAATATGAGGCATATATAACAGATAAGGAGCCAGAAATTGAATTTAGTGTTGAAGCAGTAAATGAAAATGAATATAGAATAGTTCCAAATATAGATATCTATGAATACAATATTATTCAAGGAAAAGATTATACATATTTTGAGACAAAGAATGTTATATATAGATGTTCGAAGGAATTTGAAAATACAACATTAAAATTTTTACAAGTTTTTAGAAAGAATTTTACAAATGAAATTAAATTACAAAAAAGTGAATTATCAACATTATTTTCAATAATATATCCTAAAGTTAAAAAATCACTTACATATAATGGGTTAGAAGCGGAAGAAATTGAAAAGGTTGTTCCAAAGGAATTATATGTAAAACTATATTTAGATTACGACAAAAACAATTATGTTACAGCAGATATTAAATTCTGCTATGATAATTTTGAATTTAATCCATTACAAGAAGATAATATAGAGATTGCAAGAGATGTATTAAAAGAATCTGAAACACTAGATATGTTCCTAAAAACAGGGTTCATGCTTGATAGAAAAAAAGCAAGATTAATATTAACAAGTGATGATGCAATTTACAATTTCTTATCAAATGAAATTGAACATTATATGAATAAATTTGAAGTTCTTGCAACAGAAGAATTCAAACAGAAACAAATAACTCAACCAAAGATTTCTAATATAGGAGTAAGAGTTGAAAACAATTTGTTAGATATTAATTTTGATGGATTAGGATTTGATTTATCAGAATTAAAAGATGTAATGGAAAAATACAAGTTAAAGAAGAAATTCCATAGATTAAAAAACGGCGAATTTATTGATTTAGAAGAGAATGAAACCATCAATTTATTGGAAAGCTTAAAAACAAATTTAGATATAGATTTCAAAGAAATTGAAAAAGGTGAAATTCACCTTCCTGTATTTAGAAGTTTATATTTGGATAGATTATTAAAAGATTCAAAGATTAAGAATATCAACAAAGACGAAAATTATAAAAATATTGTAGATAAAATTGATAACAAAGTAATTGACGAGAACTTAAAACTACCAAAAGGCTTGAATGCAAGTTTAAGAAATTATCAGGAAACAGGATTTAGATGGCTAAAAACACTTGATTCATACAACTTTGGCGGAATTTTAGCAGATGACATGGGTCTTGGTAAAACAATACAATTAGTAAGTGTTATTTTATCATACATAGAAAATTCAAATGATGGAACTGAAAAGAAAAAAGCAAGTCTTGTAATTTGCCCAAGTTCACTTACTTTGAACTGGTATAATGAAATTCAAAAATTTGCACCAAATCTTAAAGTAATGCTTATAAATGGTGGAATTCAAGATAGAAAAAACAAGATAAAGCAAATTGATAATTACAATGTTGTTATAGCATCTTATGATATCTTAAAAAGAGATATAGATGTGTACAAAGACATGAATTATGAGTTTAAATATGTAATTGCAGATGAGGCTCAATATATTAAGAATAATAACACACAGAACTTCAAAGCAATTAAGGAAATAAAAGCAGAAACAAGATATGCCTTAACAGGTACACCAATTGAAAACTCACTATCAGAACTATGGTCAATTTTTGATTTTGTAATGCCAGGTTACTTATTCAGCTATAGAAAATTCAAGGAATTATATGAAACACCTATAGTTAGAGGTGAAGACAATAAAGCAATGAAAAAATTGAAAATGCTTATAGAACCATTTATTTTAAGAAGAATTAAAGAAGATGTTTTAACTGAATTGCCAGATAAAACAATAACAATTTTGAACAATGAGATGGAAGAAGAGCAGGCTAAAATTTATATGTCTTATATGTCTCAAGTTAAAGAAGAAATTGAAACAGAGATTTCTGTAAATGGGTTTGAGAGAAGTCAAATTAAGATTTTATCTTTATTGATGAGATTAAGACAAATATGTTGCCATCCAGCTTTGTTTATTGAGAATTATAAAGGTGAAAGTAGCAAGTTAAATCAATGTATTCAAATTGTAAAAGACGCTGTTGAAAGTGGACACAAAATATTGCTATTTTCAGGTTATACATCAATGTTTGACATTATTGAAGAAGAACTTAATAAAGAGAATATTCGTTATAGCAAATTAACAGGTCAAACTAAAGTTGGTGAAAGAATTAAGCTTGTTGAAGAGTTTAATGAAAATGATGATATAAAAGTATTTTTAATTTCACTTAAAGCAGGTGGAACAGGTCTTAACTTGATAGGGGCTGACATGGTTATTCATTATGATCCATGGTGGAATCTATCAGCTGAAAATCAAGCTACTGATAGAACTTACAGAATTGGACAGAAAAGAAATGTTCAGGTTTATAAGCTTATTACAAAAAATTCTATTGAAGAGAAGATTTATGAGCTTCAACAAAAGAAGGCTAAACTTATAGATAATATGCTTTCAACTAAAGAAACATTTATTAGCAAGCTTTCAAAAGAAGAAATTATGAATTTATTTAAATAAAAAAATTGGGGGCAAAAATAAAACGTCCCCAATTATTCACGTTAAGGAGTATATTATGAAGGATTATATTACAGTTATTGGTGGAGGTTTAGCTGGCTCTGAAGCAGCATACCAAATTGCCAAAAGAGGAATTAAAGTAAAATTGTATGAAATGAAACCAACTAAATATTCACCTGCACATAGTAATAGTAATTTAGCTGAAATAGTATGTAGCAATTCATTTAAGTCTAATTTAATTACAAATGCATGTGGTTTATTAAAAGAGGAATTACGTATGTTAGACTCACTTTTAATAAAAATTGCAGATGAAACAAAAGTGCCTGCAGGACAAGCTTTAGCTGTCGATAGAGAAAAATTCGCAGAATTAGTTACAGAAGAATTATCTAAAAATGAAAAAATTGAAATGATAAATCAAGAATTTGGAACTGATGGATTACATATTAAAGATATTGCAAATGATGGAATTGTAATAATTGCAACAGGTCCATTAACTTCGGACAAATTTGCAAACGAAATTGCGGAATTAACAGGCGGTGAAGGACTACATTTTTATGATGCAGCTGCTCCTATTATTGAAAAAGATTCTATAGATATGAATATCGCCTTTTGGGGTGATAGATATGATCAAGAAAGAGCGAAAGCTGAGGATGTTGAAGATTGGAAAAAGAGAATAGAAGAGTTAAAAGAAGCAGATTATATTAATCTTCCAATGAACAAAGAAGAATATGAGAATTTCGTAAATAAGTTAGTTAATGCTGAAATTGTTGAGCTTCATGAATTTGAAAAAAGAGAGATATTTGAAGGATGTATGCCAATTGAAATAATGGCAAAAAGAGGTTTAGATACATTAAGATTTGGTCCATTAAAACCAGTTGGTTTTACAGATCCGCGAACAGGATTTAGACCTTATGCTGTTGCACAATTAAGACGTGATAATCAAGAGGGCAATTTGTACAACATGGTTGGATTTCAAACGAATCTTAAATTTGGAGAACAAAAACGAGTATTTAGCATGATTCCTGGATTAGAGAATGCAGAATTTATGAAATATGGTGTTATGCATAGAAATACTTTTATAAATTCTCCAGAACTTTTAGATGAAACTTATAATTTAAAGGAAAATAACAATATTTATTTTGCTGGACAAATTACAGGTGTAGAGGGGTATGTTGAATCTATATCATCTGGATTGGTTGCATCTATTAATGCGTGCAAGAAGTATAATAATCAGGAAGAAGTTATTTTTGATGAAAATACTATGATAGGCGCATTAGCAAAGTATATATCAACAAAGAATGAAAAATTTCAACCTATGAATGCTAATTTTGGAATTCTACCTGAATTGGGTGAAAAGATTAAAGATAAGAAAGTACGATATACAAAAATGGCTAATAGAAGTTTAGAAAATATAAATATTACAAATTTGTAACATTTTTATTACAAATATTTTTTTTCTATATTATTTTTGTTACAATAATTATTATATTTATTTTTAAATGTTATAATAAATTGATATAGTTTATTGATTTTATGGAGGATTGTTATGGCAAAATCTGATTTTCTTGATGAGAAAACGAAGAATAGAATAAAAAATGAGGTATATAAGTTTAATACTCTTATGGGCATAAGACGTAGAAGGAAAATAGTTGAAGAGGAAATTGCAAAACTTGATCCATCATCTTTAGAATATAAAGAAAAAGTGTATGAATTGGATTTATTGAATGAACCTGGTGATATATTGAAAGCAAAACAACAGGAAGAAAACAAAATTCAAAATCCTTATGTGGGAATTGATTTTAATAATATAAATGATTCTATTGGAGATAATGCAAGCCAAATACATGATGATTTTGTTTCTAGAAGGAAGCAATTCAAAGATATGGAAAATGAACAACGTATATTTAATGAAGAGTATTCTAAAAATTTAGCACAACCAAAAAATCAAACAGATATTGAAAGAATCAAAAAAGAATTAAGAAAAGGTGCTACAGAATATGTTAAAAGCTTATCAGATAAAGAAGTAATTGAATTATTACCAGCGATTAATAGCAGAATTGAGCAATTAAAGAAGAACACTAAGAAGAAAATTAAATATGATGAATTACTATCAGAATCAGAAAATGGTGATGGTAGATTGCTATTAGAATCTCAAATGGTAAAAAGAAGACTAGAGAATAGAGCTAAAAAAATAAACCAGGAAACTAGTATTAATGAACATGACATAGAGAAAGAAAATGTAAAAACTGATGAACTAAATATTCAAAGTGAAAATTCATCAAATAGAACTATCAGAGGAAATAGTGTTGATGAAATAGACGGAATGAGGGAATTGTTTGACGAAACAGGAATTACAAATGCCATAAATAACGCTTTTATTGATAATGAAGAAATTAAAAACCAAAATCCTAATTTGATAATTAAGATGGGTAATAAAGATGAAAAAATTACAGAGAATAAAGAGGTTGAGGAAACAAACACAAACAAGAAGAGAATTGATTCATTAAATGAAGAAATAGAGCAATATAAATTAGAAGCTGATGTTGCTCAGCAAGAAATTAATAAAATTGCAGATTCAATACTTACAAATAAAAATCAAGCTGCTCAAAAAGATAATTCGAATAATTTTCAACCTACAAGAAAAGAACAAATCACACTGACATCAATTGTATTTGATGCAAAAAGTTGCAAGTATATATTTGAAGCAAAAAGAAAAGATGATGATTTTGATATAGAAGAAAAACAAATTAAAATTTCAAATTCGAAAATATGGTCTAATCCAAAAAGAAAGCAAAGCTATGTAAAAGATAGAGTTAATTATTTTACAGCTGAATCTATATTTAAAGGCATTAATAACGAAACTGTAAAAAAATGTGATCCGAATTTATTAATATTGTTGTATAGATATTATGATTATAGAGGAAATGCAACAGAAGGAATTAATGCTGCAAATAAATATCTTAAGGCACTACAAGGTGAAAGCAAAGACTTGGGATTTCATTTGGTGTATAAATTACAAGAGATAGATAAAGGTGTAGATAAAGACAATAATCTTATTAGATTTTGGGATAAAATACGATTATTAAAAATGGCTAAAAAACAAGAACATAAAGATATAATTGTATATCCACCAGATAAAATACAAAATTCTGAAAAGAAAAAATTAACGTTATGGAAAAGAATTGCACTAGGATTTTCTTCGGCAGCTATGGCTATAACAGGAATTTCATTAACAGCAGCCAAGGGGAACAAGATGCTAAATGAAGGAAAAGACAGAAACAATAGTTATGTAGATGATATTTCACTTGAGAATGATAGAATAGAAACGGGAACAGTAACAACAACTCAAACAAAAGCAACTGAAACACAAAAAACAACTGTTACAACTATCCAAACAAAGGAATCTACAACAAAATCAACAACTAAGGAAACAACAACTGTTGAAAACAAAGATAACAACCATCAACAAGAAAAAAATGATTTCTTAGAAGGAATAAAATATAACCCAGAAGAAAACTTAACAAATAGCAATGAAACAGTTTCTTTTGAGAATGAAGTTGAGTCAATGAGTTTGGGATCTGTTTTGAAAAAACTACCTAAAGGGCTTGAATTTACTGAAGGCATGGATGGAGGTAGAGTTGGTAAAGTTGGAAGTTCCGCAACACCAGCAAATGGATTTTATGTAATTGATCGTGTTGTTGCAGTAGAAGATAACGCAATTGATTATCATTCTGGTTTAAATGGAAATAAAATTAGTGATAATGCTACAGCTGTACATATTTCATATATTCAAGGTGCAAGAACCATGGAAGAAGCTATTAAGATAGTGTCTGCTAATAAAAATAATAAAAATTGGAATTCAAATGGAATTTTACAACGTGGCTGGGTAAAAGCAGATACTTTGAAAAAAATATATGAAGAACAAAATAAAGTGAAAATGTATGTAAGTGAAAAGGGTAATATGGAAAGATAGATTAGACTTGATTTTACATAATGTATGTGTTATAATATTACATATAGTTTAAAGGAGGAAGAACTATGGTAAAAAATAAAGGAAGAAAAAACGTTTTGGAAGGAATATATAAAGATATAAAAACCGGAAAAATCACAGAGGATTCTATACAAAACGAGTTTGATAATTTAATGGAGCAAAAATTAAAAATTGACGAAGAGCATAAGCGTATTTCTTGGATATTAGAGAACAGAAACCAAGAAGGTATGAGTGAATTGTATAACAAAAGCCCAGAAGAAATGCAAAATCGTTTAAAAGAATTGGAAAATAAAAAATTAGAAATAGAAGGAAAGATTGATTCACTTGAAAAGAGAAGACAAAATGTAGAAGCGTATTCAAAAAATTCAACTCAGATAGAAAAAATTATTGAATATAAAAAAGCTAGAGAATCAAGAATTAAAAGCCTTAAATCAGAAATTCGAGCAGGTAAAAAAGAAATAACTGAGTTAAGAAAAACAAAGAAAGAGCAAAGTAAAGAATTATCTGGTATATTAAAACAGCTTGAAATAACAGATGATATGGGTATGGACGAATATAAATCACTATGTTCTCGTAGAGATGAAATTAAATCTAATATACCAAAATTAGAAGAAAAAATTGAATCAATAAAAAGAAACAATGTTAATAAAGAAGCTGAAATTCAAAAATTAGAACAATACATAGCCAAATGTGATTTGGCATGGAAAACATTATTTGTTGGCAAAGACTGGGATGAAATTCAAAGAAGAGCTATTTCAGATAAGAAAAGATTTATTAAATCAAAAGCAGAAAAAGAAGCAACAAAAACAGAAAAGGAAGAAGAAAATGAAAAAGAAGCTGCATCACCAGCAGAAGCAACATTAGCGGAAGAAAAAGTTTCTACACCAGCAGAAGAAGTTCCAGTTGAAGAAAATACCAAAATAGAAAAAATATTCAATGATGATGATGAAATTGAGGAAGAAGAAACAGCATTAACAGAAATTCCTAAAGAATCAAGATTAAAAAGATTTTGGGAAGGTGTAAAAAGAGTGGCAGCTAAAATTAAAGATTTCTTTGCTCCAGTTAATGATGAAAATGAAAATACAGTTGAGAGAAATAATGTTGCAATAATAGATAATCCTACGGAAGATGGAAAAGAAAACATTGAAGAGGCTAAAAATGAAATAGTAAAAGAATCTGTAGAAGAACCAGTAGAAGCAAAAGAAGAAGCGTTAGATGAAATAACAGAATCATTAAAAGATGAAAAAGCAGAATCTGAAACAGAAAAAGATGTTTTCTTAGAAGGATTAAGAATTAGAGTAGACGATAATTATAAGCTTGAAATACAAAAAAGAAAAGAAAAAAATAATGTCAAAGAAAATGATAATGAAAGATAAAATAAAAGCAAAAAAATACTTAGAAAAATAGCATAAAACCATTGACTTTAATATAAAAAAATGATAAAATATAAACCGTTAGACAAAATTACCAAAACTGGTAATTCCCTAACGGTTTTTATTAATTCAAAAACACAAAAATAGGAGGTGAAATTTAAGTGCCAACAATTAATCAATTAGTAAGAAAAGGAAGAAAAACTGGAACAACAAAATCTACAGCACCAGCTTTACAACATGGATACAATTCTATGAAGAAAAGAATGACTAATAAAAAGTCACCACAAAAAAGAGGTGTATGTACAGTTGTTAAAACAGTTACACCAAAGAAACCAAACTCAGCTTTAAGAAAAGTAGCAAGGGTTAGACTTTCAAATGGTTATGAAGTTACTTCTTACATTCCTGGTATTGGGCACAACCTACAAGAGCACAGTGTTGTTCTTATAAGAGGTGGAAGGGTAAAAGACTTACCTGGTGTTAGATACCACATCATAAGAGGAACATTAGATACAGCTGGTGTTAAAGATAGAATGCAAGCTAGATCTAAATATGGAGCAAAGAAACCTAAGAAATAGGCTTCAGCTAAAAATAATTTAGTAAATAGTGCTAATAACTTACTAATTTAAGGTACTTAAATTAATAATAGATTATAGCGCTATACGGGAAAGCAAATCGGAATTTAAACGAAATATAAACTTTCCAGAGTACCTTATGATACTTGAGGTATAAGTATCAAAATTTTAAAAGGAGGGAAGAATAGTGCCAAGAAGAGGATTTATAGCAAAAAGAGATGTTTTAGCAGATCCAATTTACAATAGCAAAGTTGTTACAAAATTAATAAACAATGTAATGCTAGATGGTAAGAAAACAGTTGCTCAAAAAATAGTTTATGATGCATTCGATATCATAAAAGAAAAAGAGCAAAAAGATCCATTAGAAGTTTTCGAAGCTGCACTTAACAATGTAATGCCAGTTCTAGAAGTTAAAGCTAGAAGAATTGGTGGTGCTACATACCAAGTGCCAATCGAAATTAGACCAGAAAGAAGACAAACATTAGGTTTAAGATGGTTAGTTATATATGCTAGAACAAGACATGAAAAAACAATGCCAGAAAAATTAGCTGGTGAAATCTTAGATGCTGTAGCTGGAAACGGTGGAGCATTCAAGAAAAAAGAAGATATGCACAGAATGGCTGAAGCTAATAAAGCTTTTGCTCACTACAAATTTTAATTATAAAATAAAATCAAAAGAAGGAGGAAAAAAATGGCTGGAAGAAGTTATCCTTTAGAAAGAACAAGAAATATAGGAATAATGGCACATATTGATGCTGGTAAAACAACAACTACAGAAAGAATCCTATTCTACACAGGTAGAACACATAAAATAGGAGAGGTTCATGAAGGTGCAGCCACAATGGACTGGATGGTTCAAGAACAAGAAAGAGGTATTACAATTACTTCAGCTGCAACAACATGTTTCTGGAATAATAACAGAATCAATATCATCGATACTCCAGGTCACGTTGACTTCACAGTAGAAGTTGAAAGATCTTTAAGAGTACTAGATGGTGCTATACTTGTTTTAGCTGCAAAAGGTGGTGTACAACCACAATCTGAAACAGTTTGGAGACAAGGTGATAAATACAAAGTTCCAAGAATGGCATATGTAAACAAAATGGATATAACAGGAGCAGATTTCATGGCTTGTGTTGAGCAAATGAAAGATAGATTAAATGCAAATGCTATTCCAGTACAATTACCAGTTGGAGCTGAAGACAATTTCCAAGGAATTGTAGATTTAATAAAAATGAAAGCATTTATTCATAAAGATGATTTAGGAAAAGTAATTGAAGAACAAGAAATTCCTGAAGATATGAAAGCAATGGCTGAAGAATACAGAGCAAAAATGATTGAAGCTGCTGCTGAACAAGATGATGAATTAATGATGAAATATTTAGATGGTGGAGAACTAACTGAAGAAGAAATTAAGAAAGGAATCAGAATTGGAACAATAGCTAACACAATAGTTCCAGTATGTTGTGGTTCATCTTATAAAAACAAAGGTGTTCAAGAACTTCTAAATAACATAGTTGATTACATGCCATCACCATTAGATATTCCAAATATCAAAGGTGTTGATATGGATGGAAACGAAACAGAAAGAGTTACTTCAGATTCTGAACCATTTGCTGCATTAGCATTCAAAATTGCAACAGACCCATTCGTTGGAAAATTATGTTTCTTCAGAGTTTACTCTGGAACATTAGACGCTGGATCTACAATATTAAATGCTAACAAAGACAAAAAAGACAGAATAGGAAGAATTCTTCAAATGCATGCTAACCATAGAGAAGATATAGAAAAAGTTTATGCAGGTGACATCGGTGCAGCTGTTGGACTAAAAGATGTTTCAACAGGTGATACATTATGTGATCCAGCACATCCAGTTATTCTAGAATCTATGGAATTCCCAGAGCCAGTTATCGATATCGCTATTGAGCCAAAAGATAAAGCAAATAGTGAAAAATTAGGTATAGCTTTAGGAAAATTAGCTGAAGAAGATCCAACATTCAAAACATATACAAACCAAGAAACTGGTCAAACAGTTATCGCTGGTATGGGTGAGTTACACTTAGACATTATCGTTGATAGATTAAAAAGAGAATTCAAAGTTGAATGTACTGTAGGTAAACCACAAGTTTCTTACAAAGAAACAATTAGAAACAAAGTTAAAGTTGAAGGAAAATTCATTCGTCAATCTGGTGGACGTGGACAATATGGTCACGTATGGTTAGAAATGGAACCATTAGAGCCAGGTAAAGGAATTGAATTTGAAAGCAAAATCGTTGGTGGTGTTGTTCCAAAAGAATACATCAAACCAATTGAAGATGGAGTTAGAGAAGCAGCAAATACTGGTATATTAGCAGGATACCCTGTTATCGACTTCAAAGCTACTTTAGTTGACGGTTCTTACCACGAAGTTGACTCTTCAGAAATGGCATTCAAAATTGCTGGTTCTATGGCATTCAAAGAAGGATGTAAACAAGGTAAATCAGTATTATTAGAGCCTATAATGAAAGTTGAAGTAACAGTTCCAGAAGAATACATGGGAGATGTTATTGGAGACATTAACTCTAGAAGAGGAAGAATGGAAGGAATGGAAGCTAGAGGTGGTAACCAAATAGTTAGAGGATTTATTCCACTTTCAGAAATGTTTGGTTATGCAACAGACTTACGTTCAAAAACACAAGGTAGAGGTACTTACTCAATGGAACCAAGTCACTATGAGGAAGTTCCAAAATCAGTACTTGATAACATTGTTGCAAGTCGTGCAAAGAAAGAAGATTAATATCAATCTTCAAATAAAAAATAAAAAGTACTTGCAAATATTATCAAAATGTTATAAAATGCAAGTGTTTAGTATTTAGTTATTAATTTTTATTAATATAATAGGTGTTCAAGAAATTTTGCAAACTTGATTTAGGGCAAAGCCCTCACCGTAATTTAAAGGAGGAAAATTTAAATGGCAAAGGAAAAATTTGAAAGAACGAAACCACACGTTAACATTGGTACAATCGGACACGTTGACCATGGTAAAACAACAACAACTGCTGCTATTACAAAAGTTTTAGCATTAAAAGGACAAGCTAAATTCGAAGATTATGCTGAAATTGATAAAGCACCAGAAGAAAGAGAAAGAGGAATTACAATCAACACAGCTCACGTTGAATATGAAACAGACAACAGACACTATGCACACGTTGACTGCCCAGGACACGCTGACTATGTTAAAAACATGATCACAGGTGCTGCACAAATGGATGGTGCTATATTAGTTGTTTCTGCAGCTGATGGACCAATGCCTCAAACAAGAGAGCACATACTATTAGCTAGACAAGTTGGTGTTAAATACATCGTTGTTTACTTAAACAAATGTGATATGGTTGATGATCCAGAATTATTAGAATTAGTTGAAATGGAAGTTAGAGACTTATTATCAAGCTATGATTTCCCAGGAGATGAAATCCCAGTAATCAAAGGATCTTCATTAGCAGTATTAGAGAGCACATCAAAAGATATCAATGCTCCAGAATATGCTCCA
Source organism: Lachnospiraceae bacterium Phil5 (assembly GCA_002633185.1). Lineage (GTDB taxonomy): Bacteria > Bacillota > Clostridia > TANB77 > CAG-508 > CAG-492. The sequence goes on along the minus strand of NWBM01000003.1, from coordinate 49,307 downwards.
ATATTAGAGTTAATGGCTGCTGTTGATAGCTATATCCCAACACCAGAAAGACCAACAGACTTACCATTCTTAATGCCAGTAGAAGACGTATTCACAATTACAGGACGTGGAACAGTTGCTACAGGTAGAGTAGAGAGAGGTGTTGTTAAACTACAAGACGAAGTTGAAATCGTTGGTTTAACAAAAGAATTAGCAAAAACAGTTGTTACAGGTGTTGAAATGTTCAGAAAATTATTAGACCAAGCTGAAGCTGGAGATAACATCGGTGTTCTTTTAAGAGGAATCCAAAGAGATGAAATCGAAAGAGGACAAGTTTTAGCTAAACCAGGAACAATTCACCCACACACTAAATTCACATCACAAGTATACGTTCTAACTAAAGAAGAAGGTGGACGTCATACACCATTCTTCAATGGATACAGACCACAATTCTACTTTAGAACAACAGACGTTACAGGTGTTATTGAATTACCTGCTGGAACAGAAATGGTTATGCCAGGAGATAACATCGATATGACTATCGAATTAATCACACCAATAGCTATTGAAAAAGGATTAAGATTCGCTATCCGTGAAGGTGGTAGAACAGTAGGTTCAGGTGTTGTTGCTGATATTATTGAGTAATAAATACTTGTAAATACAATAAAAACTTCCAAGAATTATCTTGGAAGTTTTTTGTGTTAATTCAACATTTGACAAATCAGTAAAATCTTGCTAAAATAAAAATGTAATTATTCTAAATTAAAGGAGTGGTTATTATGAATAAAAGGAAATTAGAAGTGATTTTAAACTAAATAACAAAGTATAACAAATTCATATAGAGTTTTATAATAGATTTATAAGGCTTATTTGTTGTACTTTAAAGTATAGCAAGTAAGCTGTTTTATTTTTGCAGGTTACTTAGTTTGTGTAGCCTGTTTTTTTGCTATAAAATTCATTTAGTTTAAAATCACTAAAAGTATGAGAAATAAATTTAGAGTGAGGAGAACTATAATGAAGAAAGAGAAAATACGATTGAAGCTAACAAAAGAAGAAAAGAAAATGAAATCAAATTTAGTAATAATGGGCTTATTAAATCTGTTAATGGATTTCAAATTATATGGAGCATTTGCAATAATTTACTATTCTCAGATATCTGGCTCTATGACACTAGGAATGAGCATTTTTAGCATAACAATGATAGCAGCTGCAGTTTTTGAATTTCCAACAGGATTAATTGCAGACAAAATTGGAAGAAAGAACACTGTAATAATTGGATGTGTATGTTCTTTAATTTATGCAGTTATTTTGGCAATAACAAATTCATATTTAGGGTTAGTAATTGTTGCAATTTTTGAAGGGCTAGAAAGAGCGTTTTTCAGTGGAAACAATGAAGCATTCATTTATGACACATTAAAAGAAACAGGAAAAGAATCAGAATTCAAATATTACATTGGAAAAACAGATTCAATGTATTACATGGCTGGAATTTTAAGCACAATATTAGGTGGTGTGGTAGCATTTACTTCATCAATGAAAGTATTAATGATATTATCAGTAATTCCAAGAATTTTTGAGGTAATATTATCATTAAGATTAAGAAGTGTAAAAAAATACTCAACTGAAGATGAAAATGTATTCAAACAAGCTAAGAAAGTTGTTGGACTAGTAAAAGGAAACAAGATATTAAGAAAACAGATAATTGCTGATGGAATTTCAGATGGAATAGGTGAAGCAACATTCCAATTCAGAAGTGAATTTTACAAAATGGTATGGCCAATATGGGCCGTGGGAATTCCAGGAATTTTATCAAATATTGGTGCGTTTTTGGGAAGTTGGTTCAGCGGAAAAGTTTTGAAGAAATGGAAAAGTGAGAGAGTTGTGATGTTTTCAAACTTTTTCAGCATTGTGTCAAACTGGGCAAGTGTGTTGGTTAACAACGTTTTTTCACCATTTATAATGGTAACAAATTCAATTTTTCCAACACAAGTTGCCAAAAGTGAAATATCACAAAGCTTATACAAAGATGAATACAGAAGCAGTATGGGATCATTTAAATCTCTTGTAGGAAGCATTTTATACAGCATTTTTGCAATAATGGTAGGTTTAGTTGCAGATTGGAAGGGTGTAATTTTTGCATTATTAGTTTCACAATTCTTGAAGTTTATAGTTATATTCTACTATGGAAAAATTTATAGTTTAAGAAATAGATAGGTGAGTAGATTTTTGGGACTACCACAAAAAACATATTGATACGAAGTGGCGTGCGCAGTTTGGCGTTTCCAAAATCTATTTTTTAAAAAACTCAATCGCCAGCAAACAAACGAAGTATTAATAGATGTTTCTAAGATGTTTTTTGGAGGTGTCCCCAAAACCACACCAAAATTTACCTTGAAAAATTTGACATTTTTGGCTTAAAAGTATATAATATTACCGGATTTAAATTACTCAAAAAGGAGTTAAAATTTATGAAAAAAATGAAAAAATCTGTTAAAATTTTACTTGCAGTTATTGCTACAATTATGATTACAGGAATAACTGTTTTTGCTGCAACTATAGGGAAATCAACTAGTTCATTCGTAAGAATAAGACAATCTGCTTCTACTGAAAGTGATGTATTAGATGTATTAATGGAAGGTGATCAAGTAGAAATACTTGGTGAAGAAGGAGATTGGTATAAGGTATCAGCTAAAGGTCATACAGGATATGTAAGTAAGGCTTTTATATCAAAAAATGGAGATAACACAAATCAAACACCAGCTACGCCAGAGACACCAGCAAATCCAGAAACACCTGCTACAACGCCAGCAACAACTACAAGAACTGCAACTATTACAACAAGAGTGTATAAAGTGGCAGAAAATACAACAGTATATATACTTCCAATCTTAAATTCTGAAGCAATTGGAACTGTTAATCAAGGTGAAGGTTTGGAATTATTAAATAGCGCAGGATTATGGGGATATATTAAAACAGATAAAATAAAAGGTTGGGTTAGAATAGATAAATTATCTTCTGAAGAAGTTACTCAAACAGTAACAGAAGAAGTTCCAGTAGAAGAAACTCCTGCTGAAACTAAAACAGAAGAAACAAAGCAAGAGGAAGCTAAACCAGCTGAAACTGAGCCAGCAGCAACTGAGACTGCTCAAACTACAGAGCAAACACCAACACCAGCAGAGCAACCAGCCGCAGAGCCAGCTACTACTGAACCTGCTCCAGTTGCAGATTCAACTCCAGCACCAGAGCCACAACCAGCTGCAGAACCAGCTACAGCTCCTGCTCAACCAGCATATGAAGAAAAAACAATGTATGTGTCAGTAACAGCTATAAATGTAAGAAAAGAAGCTAATACAACATCAGATGTTATATCTGGAGCTACACTAAACAATACATTTACAGTGGTTGGTGAAGAAAACGATTGGTATAAAGTTAAAGTAAATGGAAACGATTTTGGATATATAAGAAAAGATTTACTTTCAGATAAGAAAACTGAAGAAACATCAAGAAGTAATACAACATACAGAACCGAGGCTGCAAAACAAACAGCGGCACCAGCAACAACTCAAGCTCCAGCAGCATCAACACAAGCTGCAGCAGCATCAACACAAGCTGCAGCACCAGCAAAATCATCATCAGGTGTAACAGGAGCAGACGTTGTAGCATATGCACAACAATTTAAAGGATGTAGATATGTTTATGGTGCAGCAGGTCCATCATCATTTGACTGTTCAGGATTTACAATGTATGTATATAAACATTTTGGATACAATTTAAGCCATTCATCTAAAGTTCAAGCAACACAAGGTGTTAAAGTAACTGGAGAATTACAACCAGGTGATATATTAGTGTTCTCAAATGATGGGAAACAAGTTGGACACGTTGGACTTTATATAGGAAATGACAAATTCATCCATGCATCAGATAGCACAACAGGTGTTATAATTTCAAACTTGCATGATTCATGGAATATTAAAAAATATTGGGGGGCAAGAAGAATTATACAATAGTATAATTTGGGGTAATAATTAAATTTTAGGAGGATATCAGTTTGACATTCAAAAGGCCAATTTTAATTATTACTATATGTTATATAACAAGTATTTTATGGGGGATATATTTAAAAAAATATATTCTCCTTTTTTGTGTAATACTAGCAATTATAAACATATATTATTATTTAAAAATCAAAAACAAATCAAATTTTTTATTCATAAATATTTGCATAATAATTATATTTTTTTCAACGATAATTATAAAAAATAAAGATAATAGTTTCTATAAATTTAATCCGGAAAATGAAAATTATAGTGGAATTGTATTAATTGAAAATGAAGAAAGTGATAGCGAATATTATAATAATTACATTGGAAGATTGATGGATTCAAATGGCAAAAAAACTAATAAAAAATTACTAATAAAAATAAATAAAAAAAGTAATAAAAAATATAAATGTGGAGATGTAATTAGCATTTATGGAGAATTCCAAAAAGGTGAAATTAGAAGGAATTATAAAGGTTTTAGTTATTTTGAATATTTAAAAACAAAAAATATTTATGGTATTGTAAGATGTGATAAATCTAAAAAAATAAAAACAGATTCTACAAATGTCTACAAAATGTGGATAGATGCATGTCGAAAAAGGTTTTGTCAAAATATAAAAAGATTATTACCCGAAAAAAATGATGGGATTGCAATGGCTTTGCTTATGGGAGATAGCACGCAAATAGCAGATGATCAAAAAGAGTTATTTAGTAATGCAAGTTTGTCACATATACTTGCAATTTCTGGAATGCATGTTTCATATGTAATTATGGGGTTCGGATTTTTACTAAAAAAGTTTGGCAAAAGAACAAGTAAAATATTGTTTATTTTTCTTTTAATAATATTTGCAAATATAACCGGAGCATCTCCATCTGTTGTAAGAGCTGTAATTATGAGCGTATTAGCAATATGTGCAAGTCTAATTTATAGGAAATCGGATACAATTAACAATATTTCAATTTCATGTTTAATTATATTAATTTTTAATCCATATTCATTATTTAATTTAGGATTTCAGCTTTCTTTTTTTGGCACTTTAGGAATAGTGCTATTTCACTCGAGAATCGATTTTAAGATGAAAAGTTATTGCAACACGAATATGACGTTGAATAAAATTTCTGATACAGCATTTAAGCTTTTAGAAAAAATAACTGAAATATTGTCTGTAAGTATTTCTGCTAATATTATGATTTTTCCAGTGTTAATTTATAATTTTAATAATATTTCTTTTATTTTTTTATTATCAAATATATTAGTAACGCCAATTTTAGGATTTCTAATTTTTTCTGGATATATTGTAGTTTTATTGTCAATTGTATCAATTAAAATAGCAATTCTACCTGCAAAATTATTCAATTTTGTTATAATAGTTTTTTACAAAATTGCAGAGATTTGTTCGAATATTAAATTCTTAAAATTTGTGGTGGGAACGCCTAAAATATATATAGTTATTTTCATGTATTTAGGCATATTTATTGTATTTTTTTATTCAGAATTAAGAGAAAAATTATGGTTAAGAAAAATTAATTTCAAGAAAATTATCAGTCTAATTCTAATTATTTCAATTTTATTTAGAATTCTAAATATTCAAAATAAAAAATTCAAAATTTATATGGTTGATGTTGGGCAGGGTGATTGCACTTTAATTGTTACAAATACTAACAAAACAATTCTAATTGATGGAGGAGGTAGCGAATCTGGAGATTATGATGTTGGAAAAAAAGTGCTGGTTCCATATCTTTTAGACAGGCAAATTACAAGTGTTGATTATATTTTATTTTCGCATTTTGATTCAGATCATTGTTTGGGATTATTTAGTGTAATGGAAGAATTAAAGGTTAAAAATGCGATTGTATCTGAGCAAAGTAAGGAGAGTAGTAATTATAAAAAGTTTTGTAAGCTTGCAAAAGACAGAAAGGTTAAAGTAATAAAGGTTAAAGCAGGTGATAAATTAAAAATTGATAAATTTACGTCTTTCGAAATTTTATGGCCATTAAAAAATCAACTTGCTAATAATCCATTAAATAATAATTCAATTGTCTGCAAAATGTGTTATAAAAATATTTCTGTGTTGTTTACTGGAGATGTTGAGGAAGAGGCGGAAAGGGAGTTAGTTAAAATATACGGCAATGGGCTTAAATCTGATGTGTTAAAGGTTGCACATCATGGATCTAAGACATCATCTAGCAATGAATTTGTAAATTGCGTGAGGCCTAAAATTGCTTTGATTGGAGTTGGAAAGAATAATAAGTTTGGTCATCCAAATGAAGAGATTATGGAAAAACTGAAATCTATGCGGTGCAATTATTTATAGGACTGATGAATGTGGGGAGATATGCGTAAGTATTGATAATATGCGGAAAATTTAGAATTAAAAAATATATAGATGATTCATAAAATTAATTTAATACAAAACAAAAAGCAACTAAAAGTAGTTGCACAAAACAAAAAGGAGTGATATAATAATATGAGTAAAATAGAAAAAGCAATTGAAAGATTGAAATCAAAACCAAAAGATTTTACATATGATGAAGCTAAAATGATATTAACAAGTTTGGGATTCATAGAAGATAATAAAGGTAAAACATCAGGCTCAAGAATTAAATTTATAAAGAATGGATATGCTAAAATTGAATTACATAAACCGCATCCAGGTAATATACTTAAATCATATCAGATAAAAGATATTATTGAAAAATTAGAAAAAGGAGGTTTAATATAATGGATAATATAATGAGATATAAAGGATATTGGGCTGAAATTAAATATAGTGATGAAGATGAATGTTTTTGTGGCAAAATTGAAGGGTTAAAGAATGATTTGATTTCATTTGAAGGAGAAACGGTTCAGGACTTAAAAAAAGATTTTAGAGACGCAATTGATAGTTATTTAGAAACATGTAAAAGATATGGAGATAAACCAGAACAACAATGTAAAGGTTCATTAAATGTTAGGTTAGGCACTGAGCTTCACACAAAAGCAAAAATGAAATCAATAGAAGAGCATATTTCAATAAATGAATTAATAAAAAATGCAGTGGCATTATATTTAAAAACAAATTAAATATTTAATTAAAATAAGCGTTACAAACGATGATAACATAGTCTCAAAAATAAAAAATGTATAAATTATCCAAATTTGTACAATACTACAATTAGAAAGAAAAAAGGTGGTATTTATGAGAATGAGAAAATGGTTAATTGTTATAGCGCTTATTTTAGTGTTTGTTTTATCAGTTTTTTGTGGATTTATGGTGAAATCATATATTAATTTTTCAAAAAAGGGAAGCGAAAACAACGCAATTTTAGCTGAAAATACTCAAGAAAACAAAGCTGTAAATACAGCATCAGCTGAAATTACAGTTTCACCAAACAGTGAAGTTATAATGACGCAAAAATTCAACAAATGTGGACATACTGTGACTAAAAGAGAAGAAGCTCCACGAGAAATTGTTAATTTAAATAGAGAAAAAGTGCAGGAATACTTTGAAGGGTGGAATATAGATAAATTCACACCAAATGAAATAGAAATATCAAAAGAAGTATCAGGAATTTGCGGAGAGCATTATGTGTTAAGAGAATCGGATGGATATATAAGTATTAGTACGAAAAATGATATTGGAGAATATATTTTTAAAGGACTAACAGATATACCGGTGCAATACTTGCCAGAAGATGATTTGAACAATTTGGAAAAGGGAATAGAAATTGTAGGGAGAGATAATTTGAATAGATTTTTGGAAGATTTTGAGTAGAGTTTTTGGGACACCTCCAAAAAACATCAAATCTAGATATTTTTTGGAGGTGTCCCAAAAACTTTATTCATTTTTATTATCATTATTTTCAATTTTCAAATTTTCTTTCTTCAAATATCCTTGTTTATAAAATGCTACAAAGTACATATATAAAGAGAATATAGTAAGTATAAGAGCTAAGTAATAAATAATCATATCGAATTTTACAGTTAAGTTGAAGTATCTTATTGATAAAGAGCAAACCATTGCTATGTAAAATAGCACAGTTGCAACTTTTCCGTACCATTTGCTAGAAACTACAAGTTCTTTTCCATATAAGAATGATGCACCTGCAATCATTACGCATTCTTTTATTGCTAATATAATTATCATCCAAATTGGGATAATACCTTTTATTGCTAGAGTTGTAAGAACTGTAAGTTGTGTTAATTTATCAGCCAAAGGATCCATCAACTTTCCAAAGTTTGTTATTAAATTAAATTTCCTAGCTATAGTGCCATCTAATACGTCTGTTAATCCTGATAATGTTAGTAAAATAAATGTTGAAAGGTAATCGTTGTTGATTAGTGAAATTAGTATAAATGGTATTAAAATAAAACGTAATATAGTTAGTGCATTTGGTACTTGTTTTAACATCTCGGATACCTCCTTAATTTATGTTGTGCCAAAAGGTGGTTTTCCTTTTGGCACTGATAAATATTTAGTTTAAATATGTACAAATTTATTCTACATTAAAATGTAATTCTGTGTCAAATGTTATTGAAACTTTTTGACCGTTTTTTAATTCGCCTTTTAAAATTAAGTCTGATATTTCGTCTTCAATATATCTTTGAATTGCTCTTCTTAAAGGTCTTGCACCATATTTTAAATCTGTGCCTTTTGTTAATAAATATTCTTTAGCTTCGTTTGTTACAGACATTTCAATATCTTTATCTGCAAGAACTTTTGAAGTTTCAGCTAACATTAAATCAACAATTTGAAGTAATTGTTCTTTGTTTAATGAATCAAATACTACAATTTCATCAATTCTGTTTAAGAATTCAGGTCTGAATACTTCTTTCAAACTGTCTAAAATCTTATTTTTCTTTGTTTCAGATGTGTCTCCAAAACCGATTGAATTTGTATTTAAAGTTGATCCAGCATTTGATGTCATAATTATTATTGTATTTTCAAAATTGATAGTATTTCCTTGTGAATCTGTAAGTCTTCCATCATCTAATACTTGTAATAAAATGTTGAACACGTCTGGATGTGCTTTTTCAATTTCATCAAGAAGAACTATAGAATATGGATTACGCTTAACTTTTTCAGTAAGTTGTCCTGCATCATCATATCCAACGTAACCTGGAGGTGAGCCTATTAACTTAGAAGTTGAGTGGCTTTCCATATATTCAGACATATCTACTCTAATAATTGAATTTTCATTTCCAAACATTTCATATGCAAGTGATTTTGCAAGCTCAGTTTTTCCAACACCTGTTGGTCCTACAAATATGAATGATGGTGGACGTTTTGTTGTTTTTAATCCAGCACGATTTCTTCTAATTGCTCTTGAAACTGCTTCAACAGCCTCGTTTTGACCAATTATTCTGTTATGAAGATTTGTCTCTAAATTTAACAATTTTTGAGTTTCTTCTTCAGTTATTTTCTTAACAGGAATTTTTGTCCAGTTTTCTATAACATTTGCAATATCTTGAACAGTTAAACTTGAAATTTTAACTGTTTTATTTAAAGCTTCAATTTCGTCTGTAAGCTGACATTCCTTAGTTTTAAGCTCTGCAGCTTTTTGGTAATCTTCTGTTGAATCTGCAGAAGCAGCTTCTTCTTTTTCTTCTTGAACTTTTTTTAGCTCGTTTTTTAGAACTTCAAGCTTGTATAATTGCTTATTATTTAAGTTGATTTTTGAACAAGCTTCGTCTAAGATATCAATTGCTTTATCTGGTAAAAATCTGTCATGTATGTATTTTTCAGACATAATTACAGCCTGACGAATTACATCTTTTGAAATTTTTACTTTATGGAAATCTTCATAATATTTTTTAATTCCATTTAAAATTTCAATAGCATCATCAATAGAAGGTTCTTCAACTTTTACAGGTTGAAATCTTCTTTCTAAAGCACTGTCTTTTTCAATATATTTTCTATATTCTTTCAAAGTTGTAGTTCCAATTAATTGAATTTCTCCATTTGAAAGTGATGGTTTTAGTATATTTGCAGCATTCATAGAATGTTCAGCATCACCTGCACCAATAATGTTGTGTATTTCATCAATTACTAATATAATATTTCCTAAGTTTTTACATTCATCAATTATAGATTTCATTCTAGATTCGAATTGACCTCTAAATTGAGTTCCTGCAATTATTGCAGTCATATCTAAAAGATAAACTTCTTTGTTTAATAATTTTGCAGGTACATTTCCATTTGCAATTTTAATTGCTAAACCTTGTGCAATGGCTGTTTTACCAACTCCAGGTTCACCAATTAAGCATGGATTATTTTTGGAACGTCTATTTAAAATTTGAATTATTCTTTGAATTTCTTTATCACGACCAACAACGTTGTCTAATTGATTGTTTTTAGCTTTGGCTGTAAGGTTTGTACCAAAAGTATCTAAAGCTTTTTTCTTTTTATTTTGTTTTTTAGCTTCTTTTACTTTTTGAGTTTTTTCTGAACCAGAACCTGCATTAGCACTGGCATTTGTTTGTGTTCCGTCTCCAGATGCTGCTCCGTTTGTGTTGCTGTCAGCATTGCCAAGACCAAATAATCCTGAGAAAATTGAGCCTAAAGATTCAGGAGTAATATCATTCATAGCTTCTTCACCTTCAGCAATGAAGTTGTCCATTTCTTCTTCAGTCATATTTTCAGAAATATCTTTGAACATGCTTTCAAACTGAGAAGTCATATCCTCGATATCATTTTGAGAAAGATTTGCTTGTTTTGCTAGAGCTTCAAGAGGGTTAATTCCCATTTCTTTAGCGCATGCATAGCATAAACCTTCAACTTGAGTTTCCTTTGTAGCGGGATTCAATTTATTCAAAAAAATAACTGCTGTATTTTTATTACATTTTGAACATAACATTTGTATTTATCACCTAAACTTTCATGTTTTTTATATTGTTAATAACAGTAATATAATACTATAAAAAGTGAGTTTCGTCAAGGTGGTAGATTTTTGGGAGATTTTTTGGAGGTGTCCCAAAAAACTATAAAAAAACAGCAAGTAGAAAATTTTCTACTTGCTGTTAAATAGTACTTAAGAAAATGGGATTGAAATTACACCATAACAAGTTGGTCTTCAGTGATTGCAAGTTTGCTGTCTTTATAGTCCACGTGAATTTTGCGCTTGTTTGGGTTTCTCAAAATATAGTCGGAAAGAGGGTCTTTCAGCTCACGGGTGATGCAGCGGTTTAATTCACGTGCACCATATTCTGTACTATATCCGTGTTTCGCAAATTCGGTAATTGCTGTATCTGAAATCGAAACCGATATGCCTCTAGCTTTCAACTTTGAGATAATATTTTCAGTGATGTAAAGTTTTGCAATCTCGAAAATATTGTCTTCTGTAAGTGAATTGAAGTATACAATTTCATCTAACCGATTGATGAATTCCGGGGAGAAGGTTTTCTTAACAGTGGCTAAAACCTCTTTATCAAGAGAGGTTGAATGTTCACCAAATCCCACAGGAGGTTTGTTATATTCACGAATACCAAGATTAGATGTAAGTATAATAATGGTATTTTTGAAGTTAATAACATTTCCGTGAGAGTCTGTAAGAATTCCATCATCCAGAATCTGAAGCAACAAATTGGAAACTTTCACATGGGCTTTTTCAAACTCATCTAAAAGAACCAAAGAGTATGGATGTCTGCGAACCTGCTCGGTTAGCAGTCCTGCTTCTTCGTATCCAGCATATCCGGGAGGAGAGCCAATCAGCTTTGATACTGTATGTTCTTCCATGTATTCAGACATATCGAAACGGATGAAAGAATCTCTGCCTGCATACAAATAATTTGCTAAAGTCTTTGCAATTTTTGTTTTTCCAACACCTGTAGGTCCAATGAACATAAAAGAGGCGAGAGGCCGCTTTTCATCATTTAAACCAATTTGTGTACGGAGAATTGCTTTGCTTAAGGTCTCAATAACGTGATCTTGACCAATGACTTTACTTTTCAGCTCTTTTTCAAGATTTTCAAAGTTGTTCGAATTGTGAATTTGCTCAATTGGAATATTTTTTTTGCGAGAAATGCATATTGCAATATCATCCTGTGTAACGATTATTTCTTTATCAGAAGCGTTGGACATGGAAGTATTTGCTTTAATTGCACATGCTTCATCCAAAACATCAATTGCCTTATCGGGCAGATAGTGTTCAGGAATATACTGCATAGAGAGTCGAATAGCGGATTTTAAAGCAGAACTGTCAATCTTCACATCATGACTATCTTCAAAAATTGACTTAAGATGATTAAGAATCTTTAAAGTGTCATCAAATGAAGGCTCTTCAACTGTAATTGCATCGAAACGTCTTTCTAAAGCTTTGTCAGATTCGAATTTTCTGTAATCCTTGAAAGTGGATGTACCTATCAACTTAATATTTGAATTAGTTGATAAAGTTTTAAACATTTCGGTAAGAGTGAAGGTACTATCTTGTGAAGACTGTCCCATGCCAACTGTTCCGTGAATTTCATCAATATAAAGAATGATATTCTTTTTTGACTTCTCAATTGCATCGAACAGGGATTTCGTTCTTTCTTCAAAATCGCCTCTGTATTTGGTTCCAGCAATCAAAGAACAAAGGTCCAATTGCAAAATATGGTGATAGTTAAGTATGCTCGGAATAGTTCCATGCACAATTCTGTAAGCCAATGCCTCAACAATAGCAGTTTTTCCAACTCCAGGCTGACCAATCAGCACTACATTGTGTCTGTTGTGCTTGCATAAAATGTCAATTACTCTGCTAATTTCATATTCTCTGCCAATAATATTGCATTTAGAATCACGTGATTGCTTATATACAATACTTGTAAGGTCTTGAGTGTATGGAATATCGAGCGAGGTATTAAAAACATTTGAGTCATATTTAACAGATTGAGTTGATGTGCAGGGTGTGGCGCTATTATTATTGTTGTTGTTCTTTTCGTTTTCTGCTTGATGTGTAGTCGAACTATAGTCGTATCTATCTTTTGGAATAAAAGGATCGTTAAGTTGACTAATGTTGAAATGTGCTTCAGGTTTTCTAATAAAGTTCCTGAAGTTGACCCCTTTTGGAAAACCATCAGACTTGTATGGAATGTAATACTTATCTTCAAAAGAATTGTTTGTTTGAAGATAGACAATCAAATAATAGAAAGTTTCACAATCCAAATACTGGCTGTTATTTGAGAAAATGCTCCGGTACTGACTGCTTAAAAGCATTACGTCTTTTTGGATAGTCAAATGATTTTGCTTGAAAAATCCACTTGTTTTTTTCTTGAACGTGAGAGCACGTTGCTTATAGGTTGATGGAAACATAAACCACGGAAAAGATGAACTAGTAGACTGCCCTGAAGAGGTAAGATATGTTTCACAATATTTCATGAAACCATATACTATATGCTCAACAGTGAAAGTTTGATGGGATTCAATGTTGGCGGCAAATGCAACACCAAACTCCAGAATCCGCTGAACTGCTTCGTTGTGTGGCTTTCCAAACAACTTGTAGATTTGCTCATGCATGCTGTTGTCCTCCTTACTTTTAATAAAGTTTTCAATGTACCCTTTCTAAAGTATTATTTACTAAGCATCTGAACTCTGCCTTGTAAATATGATTCGTATTATATCACGAATTTATATAAAATTCAAGAGGAGTAGAGTTTTTGGAGGTGTCCCAAAAACTCTACTTAAAATCTCCCTTGTAAAATAAAATTACATGTGATATTATCTAAAACAAGTAAAAAAAGAAAGGAAAGGACATAATGGCAAAAAGTGTTTTGATTACAGAAAAGCCTTCTGTTGCAATGGAATTTGCAAAGGTGTTAGGTGTTAATGGACCAAGAAAAGATGGATACTTAGAATCTGATAAATGGATAATTACATGGTGTGTGGGTCATTTAATTACAATGTCTTATCCGGAAGTTTATGATGAAAAACTTAAGTTTTGGAGATTAGATACTTTACCATTCATGCCAAAAGAATATAAATATGAAATAATTCCAAATGTTGAAAAACAGTTTAATACTGTAAAAGGATTATTGAAAAGAGAAGATGTAGATACAATTTATGTTGCAACTGACTCTGGACGTGAAGGGGAATATATATATAGATTAGTTGAACAAATGGCTGAGGTTACTGGTAAAACTAGAAAACGTGTATGGATAGATTCTCAAACTGAAGAGGAAATTAAAAGAGGAATAAATGAAGCAAAAGATTTGGCTGAATATGATAGTCTTTCAGATTCGGCATATTTAAGGGCTAAAGAGGATTATTTAATTGGTATTAATTTTTCAAGATTATTAACCATCATTTTTGGAAGAAGAGCTGCAAGTAAACTTAATGAAGATAGAATTTCAATTTCTGTTGGTAGAGTAATGACTTGCGTTTTGGGAATGATAGTTTCAAGAGAACGTGAAATTAGAAATTTTGTTAAAACAACTTATTACAAAATTGTAGGTGAATTTGGAGATGAAGCAACAGGAACTTTGAAAGCAGAGTGGAAGGTTACAGAAGAATCAAAAATGTTTGATTCGCCTAAATTATATAATGAAACAGGTTTTAAAAAAGTTGAAGATGCACGTGAATTTATTGCATATTTAAAGGATAAAAAAGCTATTATTTCAGATGTTAAGAAAACAAAGCAAAAAGAAAATGCACCATTATTATTTAATTTAGCTGAAATTCAAAATGAGTGTACAAAAAGATTCAAAATTAAACCAGACGAGACACTAGAAGTTATTCAAACATTATATGAAAAGAAATTAGTTACATATCCAAGAACTGATGCTAGAGTGCTTTCAACAGCAGTTGCAAAGGTTATTTCAAAGAATTTGAATGGAATAGCAAAAGGATTTCAAGATGATGAAATTCAAGGATATATAAAGAAAATGGTGGCAGAAAAATATTCAACAGATATTGTAAAATCTAAATATGTTGATGATGGCAAAATTACAGACCACTATGCAATTATTCCAACAGGACAAGGTTATGAAAATTATGGAGGATTAACTGAACTTCAAAAAAATGTTTATAAAGTAATTGTGAAAAGGTTTTTAGCAATTTTTTATCCACCTGCAGAGTTTAATAAATTAGGAATTACAATTAAAATTGATAATGAAGAATTTTCAGTTTCTAGCAAGGTTTGCACAAAACTTGGATATTTAGAAATTGCTAAAAACAAGGCAAATGGTGGAAAAGATGTGGATAATGAAAATGACTCAAAAGATGGGGCAAAAGATGCTTCTAAAAAAGATAATGAAATTAGTGAAGAATTGTTAAAAAGTTTAAAAAAAGGACAAGAGATAGGAATAGTAAATTTTGAAACAAAAGATGCAGAAACAAGTCCACCTTCAAGATATAATTCTGGAAATTTAGTTCTAGCTATGGAAAATGCAGGAAAATTAATTGAAGATGAGGAATTAAGAGCACAAATAAAAGGAGCTGGAATAGGCACAAGTGCAACACGTGGTGAAATTATTAAAAAATTAGAAAGAATACAATACATTCAAATTAACAGTAAAACACAAATAGTTACGCCAACTGAAAAAGGTGAAGTAATATACGATGTAGTAAACAGTTCAATGGCAGATATGCTAAATCCAAAGCTAACTGCAAGTTGGGAAAAAGGGCTTGATATGGTTGCTAAAAAGGAAATAGATTCGAAGGAATTTATGGATAAGTTGGAGAATTATATTAAAATGAAATTTAATAAGTTGGTTATTTAATGGGGACAATTTTAGCCAGGTGAGCTTAGCGGACCTGGCCTGTTAAAATTGTTTCTATTTAATAGCTCTTGCTAAAGTTTTGTAGCTTAGGCAAAAATTTAACATCTCACTATAATAAATCATCCCAATATATCCCCAGATGCCGATTTTCGGAATTAAAATTAAAATAAGAATGATACTTGAAACTAAGTCTAAAATATTTATTTTTAATACTTCAACATGTTTATTTAGACCGCGGAGTATGGCGTCTACAACGCTGTCTATGTACATAAATGGCACGATTGGGGCTAGTATTTTTACATATAAAGAGACTGAAGTTGTTTTATACATAAAATAACTGAATTCATTTGCAAAAATGAACAAAAGAATTGCTGTTATTGTTGAAAAATAGAGGCTATATTTTAGTACTTTTTTCGCATTTTTTATAATTCTTTTGGTTTCATGTCTTGTATTAAATGCACTAAATTCTGGTATTAGTAAGCCACTAAATGCTAAAATTATTATATTTGGAAACAGTACAAGTGGCAGAGCCATTCCTGAAATTAACCCATAATTCGACAAGGCTTGATTGTATGTGTTTCCATTTTTTTCAAATCCAAGTGGAATTAAAACTTGTTTTATAGTTGATAATCCAGAGCGTATAAATGATGTTAGTCCTACTGGAATAGTGATTTTCAACAATCTTTTTTCGAAAAAATCTTTTGATGGTTTAAATCTTTGAAGTTCTCTTTTGTCAAATTTATAAAGAGTGTAAATGAAAATAAATGATAATATTTCTGAAATAATATTTCCTAAAATTAATGAAATGCATATATATTCTAGTCCACATGGCATAAAATAATTTAGCAATAACGATATAAGTGTTACCTTCATAATTTGTTCTAAAATCTGATCAGTAGCTGGCTTTACAGTATTTCGCATTGCTGAAAAATATCCGCGTTAAGCATGATGACATTGATATAAATGGAAGTGAGATTGAAATTATATAAAATGGTGTGCATGAAATTTTATTATGAAGCCATTTATCGCAAATAAATGGTGAAAAAATTGTTAGAAAAATACTTGCAAGTCCACCAAATAGCAAACTTAGAAGTAATCCTTTTTTTACAATTTTATGGCTATTTCCAATATTTCCAATTGCAATTTCTTCAGATACTATTTTTGTTGTTGCAAGTCCAATGCCAGAAAGCGCAATGGTTATAGCAAATGAATAAATCGACATTACTAATCCATATAATCCCAATGCTTCTGTTCCAATTTTTTGCGAGATATAGGAGTTGAAAAACATAGCTATACATCTTAATATTAATGAGGTTATGGTCATAATTAATCCATTTATTAGAAATTTTTTTAATGATGTCAATATGATGCCTCTTTTCTAAAGTCTTTTTTTAAGTATATTGGTTTTTAGGCTGATTTATGATATAATGTTTTAATGATATAGAAAAAGCCTGCAGATGAATTAATCAATCTGCAGGCTTTAATATTCAGCTCAGTTTATTGAGCTGAATACATCCGGGAGATGAAATGGCTATCTGAATATGCGCAGTAGGCATTTTCATCTCTAATGCATCTCTAAGCCTCTTGGCCAAAAGAGCTAATCCGGATATCGGATCTATTTTGATCCGAATTTTTTTCACACCAGCGGATAAAATTGCCTCATCCGCGGCTGCTTTTTCCATAACAAGGGTGTTATGGATAGAAAAGAGTTCGTAAATTTCATCTGTGTGCATTGGAATCTTCTCCTTTCTTTAATTGGGCATTATAAATATTTTCACGCAGTTATTTGAATTCGCTGCGCTTGCGAATCAAAGTGCAATTATTATTATAGCATAATTTACATAAAATGTCAACAAATGTAAAACTTTAAGCTGGTAAAACTAAAATATTTAAGGGCGAAAGTCTTACGGAAATGGCCATAAAAAAAATAGTCTTTTATTGTTGCTTTTAAAAGAATTTTGATATATTATATATAATATAAAAAAACACACACGAAAGGTGAAGTAAGAAATGTACTTAAAAAGATTAGAATTACAAGGTTTTAAATCATTTGCAGATAAAACCGTATTAGAGTTTAAACCTGGAATTACTTCAGTTATTGGGCCAAACGGTTCTGGTAAAAGTAATATTTCAGACAGTATAAGATGGGTACTAGGAGAACAAAGTATGAAGTCTTTAAGAGGAGCTAAATCTGAAGACGTAATTTTCAATGGTACTCAAAACAGAAAGTCTTTGGGATTTGCAGAGGCTTCAATTGTTATAGATAATTCAGATGGATCACTTCCAATTGAATACAATGAAGTTACAGTTACAAGAAAGTTATATAGAAGTGGTGAAAGTGGTTATTTCATAAACAAAGTTCCATGTAGGTTAAAAGATGTTGTTGAATTATTCATGGATACTGGTATTGGAAAAGATGGATATTCTATAATTGGACAAGGAAAAATTGATGAAATTTTAAGTAATAAATCAGAAGATAGAAGACATATTTTCGAAGAAGCAGCTGGGATTGTTAAATACAGAGTTAGAAAAGGTGAATCTGAGAAAAAGCTAGAGCAGACTAAATTAAATTTATTAAGAATAAATGATATTTTGTCTGAAATTGAAACTAATTTAGATCCATTAAGAATCCAAGCTGAAAAAGCAAGACAGTTCTTAGATTTACGAGAAGAATTAAAAAACATAGAAGTTGGATTGTTCTTACATAATATTGGGTCATATAAAGAAAAACTAGAACAAGTTGTTGCAGATGAGGATATTTTAGTATCACAAAGAGATGATGAAACATCTAAACTTGAAGAAAAGCAACAAATAAAAGAAAAGCTTAAATCTGAAATTGATTCAATTACTGCAGAAATTGAAAGTATGCAAAATTTGAGTTTCGAAAGTACAAATAAAATTGAAAAATTAAATACTGAAATTGGAATTGCAAATGAAAGAATTTCAAATAACAAAACAAATTCAGAAAGATTATCAAATGAAATTGAAGAAGTAAAGGCTAGAATTAAAGAGTTAGAAGAAGAAAAACAAGCTAAGGTTGAAAAGAAAAATAATATTTTTTCTAATAAAGAAAAATTCGAAAATGAATTAAAAGAAAAAGAGGCAGAGCTTGCAAAACTAAGTGAAACTCTTTCTGGCAAAGAGCTTGAAATTGAAGAACAAAAACAAAAAGTTCAAGACAACACAGATAATAAATATGAAATTGGAAATGAAATAAGTACTTTAGAGGCTAATTTTGAGAACTTTGAAAAAAGAGAAAAAACTTTAAAAACTGAAATTACAGAAGCGGTTCTTGAACTAGATGTTGCAAATGCTAGTAAACAAGAAATTTCTAAAGGATATTATGAAATTGAAGCAAAGAAAAATAAAGTATTAGCTGAAATTGAAAAATTCTCTAAAGAAAAAGAAGGGGCAACTAATAAAATTAAAGAATTTGATGATGAAATTAATAGAATTACTTATGACATTAGAATGAAGGATTCAAGATGCAAATTCTTAATTGAAACAGAAAAGGAAAAAGAAGGATATACAAAAAGTGTAAAATCTTTATTACTTGATTGTGACAAAAATGCAAGCTTAAAAGCTGGTGTTCATGGTGTACTTGCAAATTTAATTTCAGTTGATGGAAAATATCAAACTGCAATTGAAATGGCACTTGGTGGTGCACTTCAAAATATTGTAACAGACAATGAACAAAATGCTAAAAAATTAGTTGAACATTTACGTGCTAATAACTTAGGTAGAGCTTCATTCTTACCAATTTCATCTATTAAAGGTGGAAAAATTGAGAGATTAAAATGTAATATTGATGGTTATATTGGAATTGCGTCAGATTTAGTAAAATGTGATAGAAGATACGAAAATATAGTTCAAAATCTACTTGGAAGAACAGTTGTTGTTAATGATATGGACTGCGGAATTCAAGTTGCCAAAGCTAATAATTATGCATTTAGAATTGTTACTTTAAAAGGTGATATTATTAGTAATTCAGGAGCAATTACTGGTGGATCTGTTAGCCAAAAAACTGTTAATATTTTAGGAAGAAGTAATGAAATTGAAAAACTTCAACGTGAAATAAAAGAGCTTGAAGCTAAGCTTTCAGATGTAAATAAAAATAAAGAAAAATTTGAAAAATCAGTTTCAGATGTTATTTCAAAATCTGAAGAACTAGAAAATAGCTTAAATGAAATCAACATTGTGTATGCAACGGAAAACCAAAAAATGGTTGCAATTGAAGAAAATATTAGCAAAGTATCAGCCCGTTTAGAAAAATTAAGACAAGAAGATGCAAATATTAAAAAACAAAAAGAAGAAATTTTGAAATCAAAAGAAGAAAAATTTGCTAAAATTGAAGCAATTGACAAAGAAAATGAAGAGTTAAATTCAGTAATTGAGCAATTTGCTTTGTTAAATAAAGACAATCAAAAATATATTGATGACTTGAATTTTGATATAACAAATTTAAGAATTTCTGTTTCATCATTTGATGAAAGTGGAGCATCAATTGACGAAATGGTTGAAAGAATTGAACTTGATATTAAAAATAATAATACAAGTATTGAAAATAAAGAAAAGCAAATTGCAGATATTGGTGTTGAAAACGAAGAGCTTGTTAAATCAATTGAAGGCTACAACAATGAAATTAATACTATTAAATCTGATGTTGCAAATAGTTCAGGAAAAATTGATGAATTAAAGGCAAAAAGAGTTGAAAATAATAGCAAATTGGAGGCTACTGAAAAAGAAATTACAGATAAATTTGGTGTTATTGAAGGCTTAAAAGAACAACTTGTTAAAATTGATGTTAAGAAAACTAAGTTTGAGCAAGATATTAAAGATGTTATTGATAGTTTGTGGAATGAGTATGAGCTTACACCAAATACTGTTGGTGAAGAATATAAAAAGCCAGACAATGTTCAAAATACTCAAAAAGAAGTTAATAAATTGCGTAATAAAATTCGTGACTTGGGAAGCATTAATATTGATTCAATTGAAGAGTATAAGAAAAATAAGGAAAGATATGACTTTATGAGTGAACAACGTTTAGACTTAGAAAACACTCAAACCAAATTAAGAAATGTTATAAATGATATGACAAAAACAATGAAAACACAATTTGCTGAAAAATTTGCATTAATAAACAAGAACTTCAACGAAGTTTTCCAAGAATTATTTGGAGGCGGAAAAGCAGAATTAGTGCTTGAAGATGAAGAAAACATACTAGAATGTGGAATAGACATTCGTGTTCAGCCAACGGGTAAAAAGCTTCAAAACATGATGCTTCTATCTGGAGGAGAAAGAGCATTTACAGCAATTGCATTATTATTTGCAATTTTAAAGATAAACCCAGCACCTTTCTGTATACTAGACGAAATTGAGGCTGCACTTGATGATGTAAACGTATATAGATTTGCAGATTACTTAAAGAAATTTAGCCATGAAACACAATTCTTAGTTATAACACACAGAAAAGGAACAATGGAAGCCGCTGATACTGTTTATGGTATTACAATGGAGGAAAATGGTATTAGTAAGTTGCTTTCTATGAAAATGAGTTAGTAGAGTTTTTTTGGATTTTTTGGTGATTTTTTGGGACACCTCCCAAAAACATCTTAGATTGAAAAAAACGAAAAAATAAAAAATAGACAGTTCTCTATTCAAAACTTTTCAGCTTCTGCTGATTTTGTTTTGGAAAAGTGAACTGTCTTTTGATGTGTCCCCAGTTGTGTAAAAGGGACAATTGGGGTGCGTCCTCAATTGTTCCTTAGTTCAAATTTAAGGACTTAAGAACCTCCCGAATGTTCGGAATTTTGCTACGTTCGATTTCAAATCTCATCCCGGTAAGTTTGTAACGCAGTGTGTTAATAAAGTTTTCAGTAACATTTCTGTGCTGATACACTGCTTTTACGTCTTTGTAGATGTCCATTGAAATGCGTTTCGCGTTTGGCCCTGCCAGAATCATAATTAAGTGAGGTTGGTTGCTAATATACAAAACATCACCACTGGCTGTTATTCCTAGTGTTTTGCCATGATTCAGACCCGGCGCTGCTACTTCAATGAATCGGCCTTTCCGGATTAACGTAAGATTTACAAATGTTGCTTTCATAAAGAGCTCCTTTCAAACGTTTTATGGGCGGATATACCATGTATTTTGATGGTATATAAATATGTTTTATAAATTTAAGTTTACCATAATTTGCAACAAAAGTCAATTTTATAAAAAATGACGTTTACTTTTTATTTTTTAATGATATAATAAATTTATCAATATAAAATATAATTCATTAATTATAAAATGTAAAACAAATGAGGAAAAGAGGGAACTATTATGGATGAGAATAAAGATTTAACAAGCCTTAGCAGATATTTAAATTTATTACAAGAAGCTATGAGAATAAAGGAAAATATTCCAAATAAAATAAACACAGAAATGTTTAATAAATATTATAAATTATATTCTGATGAACATGTAAGGTTGTTTGGCTGTGTGCCAGATGACTCACAAATTTTAAATAATAAAAATAATAATGAGTTAAAAAATCAATTATAGAAACTAGTGATATTTCAGAAAATCACTATTCAAATAAATTAGGAGGATAAAATGGCAAATATCAATGATTATTTACAGTGGAGAGGCGATTTGCCTATCAACAACAAATATAAATTTAACGAAATTGATAGTATGATATTAGCAAGATTTTCTTATCTAAGATTTGATAAAATAAAACTTGCAAAACGCGAAACGATTGAATCAATTTCAAAGAAAATGGCAAAGCTTACTGACAATGAGTTCAGATATAAAGGAGACAAAGAATTAATTACATATTTAGGTCAAAGCGAAAGATTCAAAAACATGGTTGTTACAGACTATGAAAAAACTGATAAAAGAGAATTTATAAAACAATTTGGAGCCATAACAATTCATATATCAGATAAAGAGCTATATATATCATTTTTGGGAACTGATAGTTCAATAATTGGATGGCAAGAAGATTTCAATATGACATTTTTAAGTAACGTACCATGTCAAATTGCAGGAATGGATTATTTAAATAAAATTTCTAAAAAATATTCAGAGAAAAAATTACGACTAGGTGGACATTCGAAAGGCGGAAATGTTGCCATTTATTCAGCAATTAGAGCATCAGAAGAAATACAAAATAGAATAATAAAAGTATACAATTATGATGGACCTGGATTAAAAAAAGAGATTCTAAAGAAATATTTAACCGAGAAAATTAAAAGAAAAATGGAGACATATATTCCACAAGATTCAATAATTGGAAGGCTTTTGATTCACAAAGAAAAATGCAGAGTAGTTTTTAGTGTTGAAAGAGGAATTTATCAACATGATATTTTTTCATGGCAAGTACTTAAAGATGATTTAATTGATATAGAACAAAATACTCAAAAAAGTGAAGAAATACACAGATTAGTAATTGATTGGCTAGAAAGTACGACAAATGAACAAAGAAAAATATTTATTTGTACAGTTTTCGAATTATTTTATTCAACAGAAGCACAATCATTTGGTGAAATTTCAAGATCGCTCGCAACAAGTTTACCACGAATTTTGAAAAAATACGGAGAGCTTGAAAAAACAGACAAAGAAGTAATGATTCAAATGGTAAAATTATTTGCAAAAATTTATTGGGGAATGGTTAAGGAAAGGGAAAGCTTACGTTTAGAAAATTATAAATTGGAAGGAAAGGCAAAAATAAAAAGAAGAGCAGAGAAATTACTTAAGTAGAGTTTTTGGAGGTGTCCCAAAAACTCTATTCAAAATTAAACTCTATCAATAAAGACAACGCCGCTTTTATTAACAAGACCATAAGCTAATCCATCTAATGTATCTATTGTAATAAGATAATCAATGTTTTGATATTCTGATGTTCGTATTGTTGTAAATCCACTTTCTGTTGTTGTACTGTCTAGAAAGCATACGGTTCCGTCAGTTTTTATCATTACTAAAGTTCCATATCCGCCATTACCCCAGAATACAGGTGTTATAGATTTTACATCTTTTTGTATTAAAAGTTTTGTGCTGTTGCATTTACGTGCAAGTACACTGTCTGGTTTGAATGTTAAGTAAACATCACCATCTGGTGTTAAATTAAATTTTTGTATATCTTTAAAACCAGCAATTTCTTTGTTATTATATTGTGGAGCTACTTCTCTTGATTGTACTCCATTATCAGTATTTTTTATATCTTTTAGGTTAACTGTTATTTTATTATCTCTTAATACTCCGTCTGTTACATGTGATGGATAGATAATATTTAAAATTGAGTCATCTGTAATTTGAATTTTTGAAGGAGAGGTTAAATCTGGATCTTCAATTTTTTCAATTTTTTTTAATGTTTTTCCTTCTGGAGTTAATACGAATAAATATGGTTTTGTATTACTGGTTAAATATATATATCCTTCACTATCAGTTGTAAAAAGAGTTTCTGAGCCTTTATACTCATTATTCATCCAAATTACTGTTCCATATTTTTTGTCTAATGCTGTTATTGTACCTGCTTCGTTTAGTAAAAGTTGTTCATCAGTTTCTGAAATTAATTCAATATTTTCATATTGACCAGCATAGTCTTTTTGAGTGGTATATGTCCATACAACATTATCTTTATCATCTAGCCCTGTAATAACCATATAATGTTTAGTATCCTCATCATGTTTTAATTCTTTTGATATTTTTGTTGCTGGAACTTTTTCGGGCTCAGGACTTGGAGTATTATTAATTGAAATATTAATATTGCATCCTGTTAATAATACTATTGATAATAAAAGAATTGAGCTTAATGTAAATATTTTTATGAAAGATTTTTTCATAAAATTCCTCCTTTGTAAAACGATTTTTTATATAACAATAGTAACATAGTGAAAAATATTTATCAATATTAAATTGCAATTATTGATTTATAGTAATATAATATAAATATGAAAGCCAAAGCAAGATCTTGGCAATTCATAATTGCAGTGTTGATATTTTCAGCACATCCAAAAAGAAAGCGTGCCATTTTTATTAATCTTTAAGGAGGGACTGGTATGAAAAGCAAAAAGGTAAAAGTATACAACTACCCGGGAATTTTAGAAGATGCAGCTTTCAATCTTACAAGAATCACAATAACCTTCGATTCGAGCATTACGCTTAAAACAGTGGGGCATGTAACAAATGCAAAGTCACTTTTAAGTGTTTTGGCTTCAAGAATCACCAACGGAACAGAGGTTGAAATTGTTGCAAATGGCAAGGATGAGGAAGAAGCAGTAAAGTGTGTTTCAGAGTACATTCAAAGTGGATGTAGTGAAGAGTTTGTTAAAAATTTTTTAAAATGATATCAACATAACAAAAAGGCACTCGTTTTATGAGTGCTTTTATATTTGATTTAATTTTGTATTATTATAAATTTTTTATTTTCATTTGTATATCAATATGATATAATTTTTTTGATAAATGCTATAAAAAATAAGAAAGGAGATAAGAAAAAATGAGTAAAATTAGAGAATTATTAGAAGACAAAAAAAGTGTGCTAGTATTTGATGTTGATGGGGTTTTAGCACTAATGGAATGGGGCGAATACAATCATTATGCTATGAATGATGATGATTGGACACAAGCATGTGCTGATGGCTCAAATTATTATACTGAGGATAAAGTGTGCAAAAAAATGCAGAGATTTTTAGAAGGAAAAGATAAGAGCAGGATTTATGTTATTACAACAATTGGACATAATAATGAAGGTGTTTTTAAAAGAGAATATGTAAATAAATATTATGGAATTCCAAAAGATAATGTTTATTATGTGAAAAAGAATATTGAAAAAACATCACAGTTAAGAGCTATAAAAGATAAATATGAGGAGATTGAGGATCGTTATATTGTTATGATTGACGATACTGTAGATATTTTGAATGATGTGATGGCGAATACGGGATTTTCGACGGTGCATATTAGTTCGTTTTTGGATATGTAACTTGTTATGATGTATAATGTAAAAAAATGTCGCTGAAAAAACGTTGACAAACTGCATAAAATCAAGGTATAATGAATATAATAGAGATAGATATTAAATATCTTATACAGCTAAAATCAGGTGAACCCTACCAATAAGTGGGAGCTGTAAAATCAAATAGGGGTAAGAAGTAAAATTCTTACCTCTATTTTTGTGCTATAGGAGGCGTTAAATGAAATTATATGCAATTAAAGACAGATATATTAATTATTTGAGAAAATTTGATAATAAGGTATATGATAATAAGGAAGCTAATAGAAAGGTTACCAGAAAATATTTAGGGATAGTTTTGAAAATAAATAATGTAAATTATTATATACCAATGTCATCTCCGAAAAAAAGTGATTATAATGGCAATAAAATTAGAAAATCTATTATTCCCATTATTAGAATTATTTCCAATGAAGAAATAAATAAGAAATTTGCTTTGAAGGGAACATTAAGGATAAGTAATATGATACCTGTTCCTGAGAGTGAATTAATATTATATGTTCCAAGCAAAGAAATAGATAAGAATTATAAAATATTGATTGAAAAAGAATTAGAGTTTATAAATAAAAATTTAGAGATAATAAAAAATATGCAAATATTTTATATAAACAAAAAATTAACAATTACAATGTTTCATATATTAAAAATGTTGTTGATTTTAAAGTGTTAGAGGAAAAGTGTAAAGAATTTGAATTGAGTTACATAAAAAATACATAAAAAGTTGACAAAACATAAAAGAAATGATATAATGTGCGCAATTAGTTTTTACTAATAATAAATTAAGGAGATGAGCATTATATGCAAAACGCAACGTCGAATGTTAAGTCAGCTTGGCTTACAACTAATCGGTCGTGCAATAACAACTGCGAATGGTGTTATGCACAAAATGCAGAAGTGAGAAATTCAAATATGGATTTCGAAAAAGCGAAAAAGATGATTGATTATTTGGCAAAGGAGGGAATTTCCAAAATTGTGCTTATTGGCGGTGAGCCCACCATGTATGAACATTTCGTTGACCTTATAAAATATATACGAAGCAAGGGAATATGTGCATCGGTAGCTACTAACGGTAGAAAATTCGAGAATTTGCAGTTTGCAAAAGATACTGTAGATGCAGGAGTTTCAGGTATTAATATTTCCTTGAAAGCAACAAGCGAAGAGGATTATATTAAATGTACGAAAAAACCAGGTTTGGGTGAAATGCTGAGAGGTTACCACAATCTTTGTTCCGTTGGATTTAATCCGTCGATTTCTTATGTTATTGTTAATGATGACAAAGAAGAATTTGAGAGGGTATTAAATTTAATTGAATCCAATAAAATTACTAAGGTTATTTTTCAGTTTGTAAAGCCAGTTATTGAGTTGGAAAAAACAGCAGAGATTATGGATATTAGAGACATGGGAAATTTTGTTAATTACTTGTATGAGAGACTTAAAAATACAAATTTTAATTATGTTCTTGAGGTTTCTTTTCCATTATGCTTGATTGACCGGGATATTTTAGAAGCGTTGTTTGCAGAAAAGAAGATTTTGACATGCTGTCACATACAAAAGGGAGCAGGAATAATCTTTGATACAGATTTTAAAGTATTACCATGCAATCATTTTGCTGGTTTCCCTTTTGAAAACAAGGCATTTGATCTTAATGAAGATACTATTGACAAAGTATGGCACAGTGACAATGTTAAAAAGTTCAGGCAAAAGGCACAATGTTATCCTTCGAATGTTTGCAAAAGGTGTGAGCTTTGGAATAAATGTGGAGGCGGTTGTTTTACAAGATGGCTCTACATTAATCCAAATGACTATATTTTTCACACAAATACTTAAGAAAGGACGGAAATGCGTTATGCTGGAAAGAGTAATGGATCTCTACAGAGGTACCGATGAAGTTGCTCCGATTGCAGAAGGTGTACGTAATTACCCTAAAAAATCTGCAGATATCGATTGCAACTGCGTTGACGGTGACTGCACAAACTGCGATTAATTCGTAGTTGAAGGAGGCGGGAAAAGAATCTATGTATAGGTTCTTTTCCCGTTTTCCTTTAATATAAGGATAAGGAGTATAAAATGAAAAAAAATATTGAGAATCAAGATTTTAATTTGATATATGATATAAATATAGAAGAATTTGCTGAGGATTTATTTAAAGAAATTAATCTAAGAAAGAAAAAAATTATAGAATTTTTTGAATTAGAAGAAATTAGAAAAATTGAGATTATATTATTTAATAATAGAGAGGAATTTATAAACAATATAAAAAGTTATTATTCTAGTGTAAATGATATACCTTCTTATTGTAAAGCAAATATTTGTAATGGAAAAATAAATATATTATTTGATGAGCAAATAAAAAGTTATGAATACAGGTATAAGTTAAAAATTAGAAATGCTATACATGAGTATATTCATGTAATATATAATGAGTATATTTCTCCTGATTACAGAGTTTTATGGTTAGATGAGGGGCTTGCAATAAATTTATCTGATGAAAGATTGTACTTAAATGATGAGAAAAAATTTAAAGAATTCTTGATTAAAATAAAACCATCATTAAATAAGTTCAGATTAGATGATTTAAAGCATGGCGTAAAATTTGTTAATAATGAATATAATGGTTATGATATATCTTATATAATGGTGAGATATATTTTAGAAAACTACAATAATAAAGAATTGAATATTTTAATTAGAAACAGGTTTGAAATACAAAAATTAGAAGAAAAAATTATGGATGAGATAATTGATTATTTTTATAGAAATGTGTAAATATAAGGCTTTAAGAAAACTGAAAATAGTTTATTAAATGAATTGATAAAAAATATTGTGATATAATTCAATAAAGAATAAGTCATATATGATGAAAAGGAGAGAGGATTATGCAAGAAACCATAATTTATTTAGTAAGACATGCTGAAACAATAGATGAGAACGGAATTAGAAATACAAATGAAGATTCGCAATTAATAAATGAAAAAGAAATTCTTTCAATAGAAGGAGAAGAACAATCTAAGAAATTAAGTGAAGAACCAGAATTAAAAAATATTGATGTAATCTGGTCAAGCAGTTACACAAGAGCTAAGGCAACTGCAAAATATATTGCAAATGTTAACAATTTGCCTATTAATTTGGATAGTAATTTAAGTGAAAGAAAACTTGGAAATTTAACAGAACTTGGCGAATTTATGAAAGATAAAAAAACAAGAGATCCTTCACAAGAACAATTAATGTTTAGAAATTTTAAAACATCTGATGGAGAAAGTGCAGAAGATACACGTAAAAGAATGAATGTATTTTTAAATAGAATTTTAAAAGAGTATGAAGGAAAAAGCATTGCGGTTGTAAGTCATGGTGGTTCAATAAAATTCTTTTTATTAAATTGGTGCAAAGTAAATGAAAATGTTAAATTAGTATATAATGGAAAAGAGTTAAACATTTCTTCTCCATGTTTGTTAAAATTGACTTTTAAGGGAACAGAATTAATTGGATTGGAGCAAATAAAATAATTATTTCATATGAGTAGAGTTTTTGGAGGTGTCCCAAAAACTCTACTCAAAGCTATTGTCAAAAAAGTATTCAATATGATAAAATTAATTCAATAAAAACAAAGGAGGAAAATAATTATGAAAAAATCATTAAAAATATTTGCAATTATTGCTGTTATAATAGCTGCAATATTTGCATTAACAGGATGCAAAAATACTAAAAAAGAAGAGGCTAAAGATCCAATAGTAGGTTCATGGAAATATGAAAATGGTGGATACACTTATACATTCAAAGAAGATGGAACAGGGGATTATTCTTATGGTAGTTCAAAAATGGAATTTACATATAAAACAGAAGGAAACAAATTATCAATTACTTATAATGGAAGCACAGCTGCATTTGAAACAGAGTATGAAATTAATGGAGATAATTTAAATGTAAAAGATAGTTTTGGAAAAGATACAATTTATAAGAAACAATAATAAGAAAAGAAGAAAATACATATTTAATATGTGTTTTTTTCTTTTTTGGATTTTTTACTTTTATTTTTATTATTAATATTATAAAATATGGTTAAGTTAATTGTAAAATATACCAACTATAAAGAATAAAATTAACAAAATTATAAAATAATATAAATAAGGAGGAATGAAAATGGAAAGAAAAGTTAAAGTATCACAATTTGGAACAGGCAAAATGTCTGTATACACAATGAGATATGTGTATGAAAAAGGAGCGGAAATAGTATCTGCATTTGATATTAATCCAAATGTTATTGGAAAAGATATTGGAAAAATAATAGGGTCAGAAAATAAGGGAGTTCAAGTTTCTTCAGTAGAAAATGCAAGAGAGGTTTTATTAGCAAATAAGCCAGATATAGCAATTGTTACAACAATGAGTTTAATAAAAGATGTTGAAGATGTACTAACATTATGTGCAGAGCTTGGAATAAATGCAATTACAACGTGTGAAGAAGCATTTTTTCCTGCAAATTCAAATCCAGGAATTACAAACAAACTAGATGAAATTGCGAAAAGAACAAATTGTACAATTACAGGAAGTGGATACCAAGATATATATTGGGGACAATTAATTTCTTCAATAGCAGGTTCAACACAAAAAATTACTAAAATAAAAGGTAGTTCAAGCTATAATGTTGAAGACTATGGAATTGCTTTGGCTAAAGCTCATGGTGCAGGACTTACTTTAGATGAATTCGATAAAGAAGTTGCATCTGTTGATAGAATTTCTGATGAGCAAAGACAAGAAATAATTGAAAAAGGTGAGTATTTACCATCATATATGTGGAATGTTAATGGTTGGCTTGCAGAAAAATTAGGACTTCATGTAACATCTCAAAGACAAAAATGTGTACCACAAACTTATGATAGAGATTTGGAATCATCAACTTTAGGAATGACAGTTAAAGCTGGAGATGCTACTGGAATGAGTGCTGTTGTTACAACAGAAACTGAGGAAGGAATTGTTATTGAAAGTGAATGTATTGGAAAAGTGTATGCTCCTGAAGAGTTTGACAAAAATGAATGGTCAGTTTATGGTGAGCCTGAAACAACTATAGTGGTTGAAAGACCTGCGACTGTTGAGCTTACTTGTGCTAGTATTGTTAATAGAATTCCAGATGTTATTAATGCTAGGGCGGGGTATGTGCCTACTGCAGATATGGGAGAATTAAGATTTAAAATTAGAAGTTTGAATGAGTATGTTAATGAATAATTTTATAGCAAAATTGTTACGAAAAAAGGGATTATAAGGAAAGGTTTAAAAAATAGAAAATTTACCAACAAATCACCTTACTTAAAACATCTAAATATAAGAAAGGTTAAAAGGAGGTAAAAAAATGAAAAGAAAAACATTATTATTTGTTTTAATATTCTCAGTAATATTAACTATGTTTACAGGATGTAAAAATTCAAATACAGAAAGTGAAAAAAATACAAATCAAAAAGAAAATGTTATAACAGAGTATAACAGCTATGTATTAAAGTGGGACAGTTTTGGAACATGGAAAGAAGATATTGATAAAGTTATTATATCTAATACAGACGAATTACAAAAATTTTGTAATAAGCTAGAAAATGAAGAAGAATCATATGCTATGGTAGATAGAATCTATAGAAGTGCAGAATTATTCAAAGATTATGATGAAAACTATTTCAAAAATAAATCTTTAGCCATATTAGGAATTGATTTAGGAAATGGTAGTCAATACATTAATCTAATAAAAGCAACTAAGGATGATTCTAATGTGAAGATTGACTATAAGATAGAATTTTCAAATGAAATTGGAGCACCAGGTAAAAGAAAAGGCTATATAGTAGTTGAAATAGACAAAGATATAACAGATATTGTAAGAAATTGTATGACTCCAGAATATAGTTATACTGATGTTTCACTATCTTTAAAAACAAATACTCTAACATCTAAAGGTGCAACTTTTATTATTAAAAACAATAGTAAAGAAGACTATACGTATGGTGCTGGATACAAAATACAAGTAAAAAAAGATGGTGAATGGCAAGATATAGAATTAGACCAACCTTTAGTTTGGAATTCAATTGCTTATTCATTAATTAGTAGAGGACAAAGAGAAATAAATATTGACTTTACTTATGGATATGGAGAATTATCAAAAGGACAATACAGATTGGTAAAGCAAGATATAAGAAAGTCTGTTAGCTCTGATTCAAGAGCTTATAGTGTTTATGCAGAATTTGAAATTTTATAGAGATAGATAAGGCAGATGATTAGTTGAAATCATCTGCCTTTTATTATATAATATAAAAAATAAATAATTGTTACTGGAGGATAGATATGAAAAAATATTTATATATAATTAGTGCTATAGTATTAATTTTATTTTTGATATCAATAGGGTTTGTAGTAAAAAATACTACTAATAAACCAAATAATAATTCTAATAATGTAGAAACATCATCTGTGCAAGAATTAGCACAAAATGATAATGGTGAAAATAATGATGACAATAGTAATTATTATTATAAAAATCCTATAATACCACAAGGTTTCAAATCTGTCGAAACAGAATTAGCAAGTTGGAAATTAGATGAAGAAGGAAATCCAATTGGATGGAATAATGGATTAGTAATTGAAGATGATATGGGAAATCAATTTGTGTGGATACCAGTAAAAGATGTAAATAATATAAAAAGAAAAGATGGTTTTTATGCTAGAGAAGAACAAAACTATGTAAATAGTTGTAAAGAAGCAGACGATAATAATAAAACAATAGAATCTGAAGAATTATATAAAAGTATAAAAAAATATAAAGGTTTTTATATTGCAAGATATGAAGCTGGAATAGAAGATGAATTTAAAACAAATATACAAGACGGAACTTTGCAACCTTTATCAAAACAGAATGTGCACGTTTGGAATAGAATTCGTTGGGGTTCTGCTTATGGATATGCTTTAGATGGTATCCAGGGAGACGATAGAGAAAATGGAGCAGTTAAGGTATCTCGTTCTATGTATCCTAATACAGAAAAATTAAAAACGTACAATTTACCAAATGATTTAACAAATGATACAGGTGTAATTTCTACACTATGCTATGGAGTACAATGGGATTTAACAATGGATTTTTTAAAGGATATTGATAATCCATATACTAAAACTAAATATGTAGAAGATAGCTCTAATATGGGATGGTTTGGTACGAACTCGAAATCAACGTTACAGAAAACAGGCACGAATTTAAATGAAAATAATAGTAATTGTGTAAAAAATATTTACGATTTAGCGGGAAATGTTTATGAGTGGACAATGGAATCATACAAAGATAATTTCAGGATTTACAGAGGAGGAATGTATGAAATGGGTAATAAAGATATTTCTGCATCTACTCGAGGTCATTGTATTCCAGATGGTTTTGGCAATTATATATGTGTTGGTTTTAGAGTTGCATTATATTTAAAATAAATTAAAAAAAACAGATAGTTAATTATTAATTATCTGTTTTTTTAAATAATGAAACTTTTTTTAAAATAAAACATGTCTTATAGATATATCAAGTTTGCAAACAAGATATTATGAGAGGAGGAAAAATAGGAATGGAAGACTTAGTAAAAAAAGCACAACAGGGCGACAAAGATGCATTTACTAAACTAATTATATTATTAAAATCAGATTTATATAAAATTGCAAAAACGAGGATAAAAAATGATGATGATATATATGATGTAATACAAGAAACAATGATAATTGCTTTTAAATCAATAAAAAAATTAAAAAAGGTTGAAAGCTTTAAACCATGGATAATAAAAATACTAATAAATACAAGCAATAATCTGTACAAAAAATCCAATAAAAACAATATTATATCGCTAGATAAAATTGGAGATTATAGTTCCTTAAACCACTCTGAATTTGATAAAGTTGAAACATTAATAGATTTTAATTTTATATTAAAAAATTTTAAATATGAAGATAGAATAATAATTATTCTTTATTATGTTGAAAAATTTACTGATAAAGAAATTGGAGAAATATTAAAAATAAAGGAAAATACAGTTAAAACAAAAAGGACAAGAATAAAGGAAAAAATAAAAGAAATTTTAGAAAAAGGAGGTCAAGAATTATGGATAAATTAGATAAAAAAATATATAATGACTTAAATG
Organism: Lachnospiraceae bacterium Phil5; assembly: GCA_002633185.1. Lineage (GTDB taxonomy): Bacteria > Bacillota > Clostridia > TANB77 > CAG-508 > CAG-492. The sequence continues at coordinate 15,469 of NWBM01000003.1, read as the reverse complement.
CACATATGGAAATTCCAGAAGAGTTGGATTCAATTATAAATAATGCATTAAATAAAAAGAAAAAACATTATTCAATTATAAAAAAAGTTGCTGTATTTTTGGTTATTACATTTGCAACTTCGGGAATAGTTTTTGCTGCGGGAATTGTGTATGAAAATTATGAAAAAAATATATGGAAAGAACCTCAAAAAGTTACTGGAAAATCTGCAGAAAATAATGAAGGTTTAAATGCGACTAGTAAAAATACAATGTCTGAAGATGAAGCTAGAAAAAAAGGACAAGAAATATTGGAACAATTTGGATATAAAAATGATAGAATAAAAACAATAAAATTAGAAAGTAGTCCTGATAATTATGAGCTAACATGGAATATTGAAACTGAACAAAATATTCTTATAGATTTTGATGCAAATGGCGGAGCAACATTTAGCTTACTTAATGAGAAGATTTCGTATACAGACATAAAAAAATATCGAACGACTACAAAAGAAGCTGAAAATACAGCAAAAGAATTGGCAAAAAAATATGGCTATAATACTGAGCAATACAATTATGTAAAAGTTAGTTCTAACATGGAATCTGATATTGAGTCATATATTTGGAATGTTGCCTTTTTCAAAGAATATGATGGAGTAGAGAATCCATATGAGCGAATTGAAATTTCTTTCGTTCCACAAATAAATGAAATAATAGGCTTTACTTTTATTGATAAAAAATTCGAAAATAATCCTATTAAAATTACAGAGGAAGAAGCCAAAGAAATTGCTTTAAAAGAAGAACAGAAAATTAATGTAAAATATGAAATAAAAAATATAGAAGCTAAATTAAAAATAGAAGCAATGAATGGATATGCATATCTTAGAACCAATGATTATAATCAATTACATGAACAAACTTCTTCAGAAGATTATCCATATGAGAACTGGACATTTTACTGCACAGACTCTAGAATTAGAAAGGTTTGGTTAGTAACAATAATATACAATATTCCAAATAAGTTTGATGGAAATTATAATCCAAATGATGAAAGAGTTAGTTATTTTGTAGATGTAACAACAGGAGAAATTATAGGTGGAGGTAGCATTTATTAAAATAAAAAATAAGCGTGTTAAATAAATTATTAACGCCTGTATATAAAAGCAAGTCAAGGTACAACACTTGTGGATCCATATTTAGAAACTAATTATAAAAATGCAAAAGCAAATAATTTAAAAATAGGTTTTTATCATTATTTAACAGCAACAACAGTGAATCAAGCTATAGCACAAGCAGATTTTTTTGCATCTGTAATAGAAGGAAAAGAAGTAGATTGTAAATTGGCAATGGACTATGAGCAATTTTATGGCGCAACAAAGGGAGAAATAAACGAAATTGGAGTTGCATTTATTAGAAGATTAAAACAAATTACGGGTAAAGATGTAATAGTTTATAGTAATTTAAATAATATAAAAAATACATTTAATAATAATGTTGCAAGTGAAGGGAAATTGTGGATTGCTTATTATGGAAATACCAACAACTTAAAAAATGTAAATTCAAGTTGGGCTACATATATAGGAATTCAATACACAAGCTCTGGTAGAGTAGCAGGAATAAATGGAAATGTAGATAGAGATAGATTTTCAAAAGAAATTCTAATGGTAGATTTACAGTCTTCTGAAAGTAATAATAATCAAAATATTATAAATTATATAGTTAAAAAAGGAGATACTTTAAGTGCAATTGCTTTAAGATATAATACTAGTGTAAATAGACTTGTACAAATTAATGGGATAAAAAATAGGAATTTAATTTATGTTGGTCAGGTTATAAATATTTATTAAAATTGATTTTGTATTTTTATTATTAATGATATATAATAATATGTAGTTGGAAATCAAATTATAGGAGGTATATAAAAATGGATTTAACAATAGATGTGGAAGATTATAAGCTAAACGTAAGAGCGTCAGCAATTATTATTCATAACGGAAAGTTTTTAACACATAGAAATGTAAATAGTGACCATTACGCATTAATAGGTGGAAGAGTTAAAATTGGAGAAGATTCAGCAACGACAGTAAAAAGAGAAATATTAGAAGAAATGGGAAAAGAAATAGAACTTACAGGATATATTTCAACAATTGAAAACTTTTTCAAATTAAAAGGAAACAAATATCATGAGATAATGTTTGTTCATAAAGCTGAATTTGTTGATGAAGAAGATAGAAAAATAGAAGATACTATAAAAAATATTGAAGGACATGATTATTTACAATATGAATGGATTGAGATAAATAATGTAGATGATTATAATGTTGTGCCAAAAGAGATTAAAGGAATTTTAAAAGAGATGAAATTTCCAGTGCATAAAATTAATAATGATTTAAAATAAACGAAAAACATATTATTCAACCATTAGTTGATATAAAAACACACCCCACTCAACTAATGGTATGTGTACTTTTGAATAATAATAATTTACACTAAATTCAAGGAGGTAATAAAAATGGATCAGATTAAAATAGGAAAATTTATAGCTGAATGTAGAAAAAAGAATAATTTAACTCAAATGCAATTATCAGAAAAATTAAATATTACAGATAGAGCTGTATCTAAATGGGAAACTGGAAAAGCAATGCCTGATTCAGGAGTAATGTTAGATTTATGCAAAGAGTTAAACATAAGTGTAAATGAATTATTAAGTGGGGAGGTAATCGAAATGAATAATTATAATGAAAAATTAGAACAAAATTTAATTGAGATGGTAAAACAAAAAGAAGAAGCGGATAAAAAAATGTTGAGATTAGAAATATTTATTGGATATTCTACATCAATAACATTCTTTATTTTAATTTTTGTTGCTTCTTTTATAGAAATGCAAAATTGGATTAGAATATTATTAATTGCTTTTGGAATGATTACATTTATTATAGGAATGTTTAACGCAATTAAAATTGAACAAACTGCAGGGTATTATGAATGTCAAAAATGCCATCACAAATATGTTCCAACATATTCCAATGTTTTGTGGTCTATGCATATTAATAGAACAAGATATATGAAATGCCCAGAATGTGGTAAAAAAAGTTGGCAAAAGAAAGTTATAAGCAAATAATAAAGGAGAGATATAAATGTTACACAAAATGAAATTAAAGGAAAGTCCATTTGAGAGAATAAAGAATGGTACCAAAACAGTAGAATTTAGATTATTCGATGAAAGGTGTTTTAGGAATAAAAATAAAAATTAATAGAAATAAATAATCAAGACTGGAGGTAATTAATATGGTAGATTTAAAAAAATTACAAAAAGAAATATATCAAAACAAAGTAGATAAAGGATTTAATGTAACAGACATTAATAAGGAATTCTGTTTAACTTATGGAGAAGTAGCAGAAGCATATGAAGCATGGAGAAAAAAGAAAGATGATTTAGGTGAAGAACTAGCTGATGTTGCAATATATTTATTAGGATTATCGGAAATATTAGGAATTGATTTAGAAGATGAGATTCAGAAAAAGGTTTATAAAAATTCAAAAAGAGAATATAAAGTTATTGACGGAGTAAATACAAGAGTAAAAGAATTTGAAGAAGAGCAAGAAAAGTAAAAAACGGAGGAATAACAATTAAGATAATAACTTTATGTGGAAGCTTAAAATTTCAAAAAGAAATGATGGCAGTGGCTGAAAAATTAGCATTAGAAGGAAATTGTGTTCTTACACCAATTTATCCAACGTCAGAAAATATAGAAAGAACAGAAGAGCAATTAATAAAATTAAAAGAATCACATTTCAAAAAAATAGAATTATCTGATGTTATTTTTGTTGTAAATGTAAACAATTACATTGGCAATAGCACAAAATAGAATATGCACGAAAATTAGGTAAGGAGATAATGTATTATATAAATTAAAGAATAAAGAGGTGCAAATAAAGAAAAATAGTATATAAAAATTAGAAAGGAAGATGTCTATGAAAAAAATTATTAAAACAGTGTTGGCCATTACAATTATTTTAATGTTAACATTAAACTACACAGTAGTTTTTGCTGATCCACCAGAACCACCAAGTGGAGAGGCTCCATCAAACATGGCAAACGGAGGAAAACCGCCAGAAAAACCTAATGGAGAAGAACCACCAGATAAGCCAGACGGTGATGGAGGAACAACTGGGGGAGGCCCTGGAGGTGCGCCTGGAGGAAGTAGTAGCGCAAATGTATCACACACAGGAGCAACAGAAATTTCAAGTGATACTACAAACAATGGACAAACATATTCATCAACAACAGGCTCTCAAAACGCATTATTAGTAACAGGAGGAACATCAACAATTACAAATCCAACTGTAACAAAAACTGGAGATTCAGATGGAGATAATTCGGATTTTTACGGAACAAATGCAGGAATTTTAGTGAAAGAAGGAACGTTAAACATAAGTGGGGGAACTGTAACAACAAATGGTTCACATGCAAACGCAATATTTGCATATTCAAATGGAACAATAAATGTAACAGACACAAACATAAAAACATCAAGCAATAATTCAGGTGCAATAATGGTAACAGGAGGAGGAACTCTTACAGCAAACAATGTAACAGCTGAAACAGATGGAAATTCATCAGCACCAATTAGAAGCGATAGAGGTGGCGGAACACTAACTGTAAATGGAGGAAATTACACATCACATGGAACAGGTTCACCAGTAATTTATTCAACAGCAGACATAACAGTAAATAATGCAACTCTAACATCAACTGCATCAGAAGGAGTTGTTGTTGAAGGAAAAAATTCAGTTACTTTAAACAATGTAACAATGGATGCAACAAATACAAAATTAAATTCAAACTCAGAAACATATAAAAACATATTTATTTATCAATCAATGTCTGGAGATGCTGAAGTTGGAACATCATCTTTTACAGCAAAAAATTCAAAAATTGTAAATAATAAAGGTGAAATAATATTTGTTACAAATACTAAAACACTTATTGAATTGGAAAATAATGAAATAATAAATAATGATGCAGATGGTGCATTTTTAGAAATAAGTGCTGGAAAATGGGGAACATCTGGAAAGAATGGTGGTGAAGTTACATTAAATGCTACAAATCAAAAGATTGAGGGAGATATTTTAGTTGATAATATTTCTACATTAGATTTATCATTAAAAAACGGAAGTAGTTATGTTGGAACAATTAATAGTGAAAATAGTGCGAAAACTTTAAATGTAACTTTAGATAGTAGTTCAACTTTAACTTTGACGGGCAATTCTTATATAACAGTTTTAAATAATGAAGTTTCGGATAATAGTAATATTAATTTAAATGGTTATACTTTATATGTGGGTGAAAATGCAATTACATCTACAGATTATAAAGGTGCGGCTAATAGTACTACAAATGCTGCTAAAACACAAGAAAATGGATTAAATGATGAAGCCAAGAAAAATATAATAATTGTGGCTGAAGTTGTTGGAGGGATAATTGCTTTAGGGGCTATTATTGCAGTAATAATGAAGGTTGTAAAAAGAGACAATATTAAATAAAAAATAGGGTAGATAATTAGTTGAAAATTATCTACCTTTTTGTTATACTTGCAGTAAGAAATATAATTAAATTTAAGGGGGGAAAATACATGAACGATTTAGTAAAAACAAGTATTGAAGGAAGAAGAAATGCAATATTTAACGCATATGAAATTACAGATAATAACTTAATTAATAAAATAGAGGATTTATTCAGACGAATAAATGAATTTGGTGAAAGCTGCTCAGACAATATGGACTTTGAAACAAAATTTGCAACAAGCGAATTAAATCAAGAATACATTGAAATTTTCACAGAAATTGTTACAACTTGTCCACAAAAAGCAGTGCAAACTGTGGAAAATAGACAGGTTAAAAGTGATGCACAATATGTTTTAGAAGATGTTGAAAGTGAAATAAAATATCAGGTAGATAGCGCAACAATGCCAATGAGAAGGCAAATGCGTGAAGAAGCGGAAAGAACGGCAAGAAATGCGCCTGTTATTGGAGAAATAATGGAAGCTAAACAATATGCGGATTTATTTGGAAAAATTTTTAAGAAAAAGAAAAAAGATGAAGATGAGGAAGAAGAAAAAAAGGAGGAATAAAATATGAAGAAAAAAATACTATCATTTCTTGTAATTATAGCAATATTAGCAACGAGCTTAATAGCGTTATCAGGATGTGGAGATAAAAAGAAAACAGATGAGGACGAAAAATCAACTACAAATAATACCAGTAAATCAGGTACAACAAATACCATAAATGAAATACCTACAGAAGAGGAAGAAGGAAGATTTTATGAAATAGTTTCATTATATGATAAAAATATCAATATGTTCAATTCAATTGTGCCAGAAGGCTGGACAGCAAAAATATATACACAAGATGTGGTCGATTCATCATATCCATTTGCCGAAACAATTGTAATATCAAGTCCAGATAAAAAAGCAAATATAACTATTTTTTCACAACACTCTTTTGTAGAAAATAAAAAATATGCAGAAGGTCAAAATACAGCATATTATACAACATATTTGCATCAAATGAATGCAAGCACATATTTAGATTACTATATGAACAGAATTTTCAAGGTATCAAATATTGTGAAAAATAAAAATGTTGATAACGAAGTTTTAAATCAATTAAAGGTATTACATAATTTAAGAATTCAACTAGCAAAACAAGATGCTACAAATTTACAGGCACAAAATTATGGAGTATATATAACAATTGGAGATAAAGGTTATACATCAGCAAAAAAGGAATATAAAAATGGTTCAGCATATTATGAAGCTTCAACAAGCGTTTCAGCTGTTTCTACAGAATTAAAAAACTCAATTTCAAGCGCGCTAAATAGTACGGCAATTCAATGGTATATGCCTTATGTAATTGTATATGAAGGCGCTACAAAAGAGGCTTATGACGAGTACTATGAAGATTATGAATTTATAATGGCAAATTCTTCATTTACAAAAGATTACTACCAAATGATTGAATATGTTTCAAGTGCTATTGTAAATGCGTACACATCAATTTATGCAGAAAAGGCTAAAGCTGGATTACAAGCTATGAACGATTATATTGATAGCACGTATTCATCTTCGTCTGCAGCAACAACACAAGATAAGGTTAGAGAAATGTGGAGCGATGTTATAAACGAGAGAGACAAGTATATTTTGGAGGATGGAAGTTCTATTAAGACTTCAATTTATAATGAAACTGTGGCGCAAAATGGTAATGAGATTTATATTGGTAGCAAGGCAGGTATTCCTGAAGGATTTAGTGAGGTTGCGAAAGGGTATAAATAAAATATTTAGTTTGTGATTATTAAAGGTGATAATATGAGTAGAATGATTATTTGTGGATTGAATGGTAGTGGGAAGACTACGTTGGGTAGAGAATTGGCACAAAGAATTAATTATGTTCATAAAGATGTTGAGGATTATTATTTTAGTAATGATGATGAATATAAGTATGGCAAGGCTCGAGCGAAAGAAGAAGTTGCTAAAGAGGTTCAGAGCGATTTTGCACAAAACCAAAATATTATTTTCACATCATGCAAAGGTGACTACGGAAACATAGGCAGCAAATGCGATTTAGCTATATATATTTGTTTAGATAGAGAAACAAGATTAAACAGAGTTAAAGAAAGATCATATAAACAGTTTGGAGACAGAGTTTTAGAGGGTGGAGATTTATATGAAAAAGAAGCGGAATTCTGGAAAATGGTCTACAATAAAGATGAATCTGTTGTTGAGAGCTGGTTTGATAGCTTAAAATGCAAGAAGATGAAAATTGATGGCACGAAGGAAATTGAAGAAAAAATAGAAATAATTATTAGAAATATAATCAGGATGGTGATAAACAGTGAATAACGAATTATATAATATGATTTTTAAAAGAAAATCTTTTCATTTATTTAGAAACATAGGCGAAGAACATATTACAGATGAAGAAATAAGAGACATAGAAAATCAGTTCAAAAAACTAACACCATTAGTAGAAGATATAAAAGTAAAAATAGAAATAGTAAAAGAAGGAGCTAGTTGTAAGCGCGGTCAAGAATACTGTATATTATTTTATTCAGAAAAAAAGGACAATTATTTACAAAATATAGGGTATTTAGGAGAGCAGTTAGACTTATATTTAGTTTCTAAAAACATAGGCACATTATGGTTTGGAATAGGAAAAGTAGATGAGCCACAAAAAGATGGACTAGATTTTGTTATTATGATAGCAATAGCAAAAGTAGACTCTGAAGAAAAGTTTAGAAAAGACATGTATAAGAGCAAAAGAAAAGAAATACAAGAAATATGGAGTGGAGAAAATTATATAGACATAGCAAATATTGTTCGTTTTACTCCAAGTGCATGTAATACACAACCATGGAGGGTTGAATCATCTAAAAATGAAATAAAAGTATATAGATACAGAAAAGAAGGCAAAAGAGGAATAATGCCTAAAGATAGGGTTATATATTATAATCAAATTGATATAGGTATATTCTTATGTTTTCTTGAATTATGTTTGGATAAAAATAATATAAAATATGAAAAAAACATATATGTAGAAGAAAATCATGAAAATGAAAATAATTTAACTGCAATATATAAAATTAAATAATAAGTTATAAATAAGGAGGAATAAATTATGAAGAAAAAAGCTATGCTTATAATTGCACTTATAGCCATATTAGGAATGGGAGTAGTAATGCTTTCAGGATGTGGTAAAAAGAACGAAACTAAAACAAACTATATGGTTTTAGTAAACAAACAAAGCAAATTGCCAGAAAACTGGGAATCAACAATTGAACTTGTAGATGTGTATACAGGGTTAGATGAAACATACAAAGTAGAAAAGAAAACAGCAGAAGCATATAAAAAATTAAAAGAAGATTTATACAATGACCACATTATAATTGAGTTAGATAGTACATACCGTACAGTTCAACAACAACAAGAAATATGGGATGAATTCGAGCAAGAAGAAGGGCTAGAATACACTCAAAAATATGTAGCAGTACCAGGAACAAGTGAACACCATACAGGATTAGCTGTTGATGTAAAAATAGTAAAAGATGGAGAAATTATTGATGACAATGATGACATGACAGCAGAGACAGAAATATTCTCTAAAATTCACGCAAAACTTGCTAAATATGGATTTATATTAAGATACCCAGTAGGAAAAGAAGATATTACAGGATATGGTGCTGAAGTATGGCATTTTAGATATATTGACAATCCAATTGTTGCCAAAGAAATAATGGATAAAGGAATAACTTTAGAAGAGTATTTACAAAACAAATAATTTTTGAAAATTGCAATAATCAAAATAGTATGTTATAATACCTTAGAAAATTCTTATTAACAAGAATAAGCACTAAAATAAGTGCAGTTCGTAATGGTTACAATTGTAATCAAAAGTTCTAAGATATTCGGTCATTTGTATCTTTGAACTAAGCAAAAAATGACGCCAAATTAAGAAAAGGGGAATACTTAATGGTTTACAAAGACGCCAAATTTTTGTGTGGAGATATGAGTCCAGGAATGGCAATGTTCTTCACACTTGAAGCGGACAAATTCAAATCTAGTGTGTGGATTGAAAAAGGTGTAAATCGGGTAAATGCAAAGGGCATTCTCGATGTTTTATCTTTGAAAGTCCACGAGAACGACGAAGTAAGGATAATTGCAGATGGAATTGATGAAGTAGAAGCTGTAGAGGCAATGATTGAATTCATTGTGGATTTGGGGTGAGGTAAAAAAGATATCTTAAGTATAATGAAAAAAGCATCCAGTAAGGATGCTTTTTTCAATGAGGTTAGGTTTTGCTTTCGAATTTTGAGGTAACCGTTACAAGAATGCGTGCGAACTGCTCACACACTTCTGTTTTAACAGCACGCTCGCATTCAACCAGCTTGTTTGCAGAGCTGTATTTGCTTACGGCGTTCTGAATGCCTGCTTCAATAGGATTGCAGCTTTTGCCATCAGTATAGTGGCAAAGCATTCCGGATTCGAATACCAAAACGAAAGTTTTGATTTCCATATTTAACCTCCTGCCAATTCGGCAATTTAAAGTGCTTTCACTCTAAGTAGAGTGCTTCATGGCCTTGTTGCCATTCATATATATATTATAACATTTTTAGAATATTATGTCAATTTAAGACAAAATATAAAGTGCAAAAATACTTGCTTTTTTTCTTGACAGCAACCAAATTTATCTATATAATAACAAAAAATAAATCAAAGCAATGAAGGTGAGGAGTACATATAAAATCGCACTCCAGAGAGAAGATGGTTGGTGAAAATCTTCGTGTAGATATATGGAAGCAGCACCAGAGCTATGAAAAGAACAAGAGTAAAATCTTAAGTAAAATTCATCGGAATTCCACCGTTACAGGGAAAACAGTATGATGGTACTGGTAGAGAGCAAGAAGCAATTCTTCGTTTTTGGGAGCAACAAAAAGTAACAGCATTGTGGTGCGTGTCCCCAAAATGTCGAAAAGCAATTCTTGAATATAGGTGGTAACACGGATATTTTGTATATATTCGCCCTAGGCTAATTATAGCTTAGGGCGTTTTTGTTGTTCTTAAGTTTTTGTACTAAATTGCCAGATTTATTAATTTATAAAATATAGGAGGGATTTTTATGAAGAAAATAACAAAATCAAAAAAATTGGAGAATGTTAATTACGCAATTCGAGGAAAGGTGCTAGAAGAAGCGGAAAGAATGGAAAAAGCCGGATTTGAAATTATAAAACTAAACATAGGAAATCCAGCCGTATTTAATTTTAAAGCACCTAAAAAAATAGTAGAAAGCATGAAAGACGGAATAGAAAACAGCTATGGCTATTCAAACTCAAAGGGATTGGAATCAGCTAGAAAGGCTATAATTGAATATTATGAAGGCAAAAACGTGCATGGCCTAACGCCAGATGATGTATATTTAGGAAACGGCGTAAGTGAGCTAATTCAAATGACCATGCAAGCATTGTTAGATGAGGGAGATGAAATGCTAGTTCCAGCGCCAGATTATCCGCTTTGGACCGCATCGGTAAATTTAGCAAGAGGAACAGCAGTGCATTATATATGTGATGAGCACAATGAGTGGTATCCGGATTTGGAGGATATTAAAAGGAAAATAACTAATAGAACAAAAGGAATTGTAATTATAAATCCGAACAATCCAACTGGAGCGCTGTACCCTAGAGAGGTTTTGGAGCAGATTGCACAAGTTGCTAGGGAGAATGGTTTGATTATTTTTGCAGATGAAATTTACGATAGGTTGGTATTTGATGATTTGGAGCATGTTTCAATTGCATCGCTTGCTAGCAATGTGCCAGGGCAGATGGTTGTGGAGATAGCTTTGAAGGACTGCGAGGAAATGAAGGCGATGCTTAGGAAAGGTGGCAGGTTGATGTGTTAGGAGAGCGATAGAGGGGGTGGAGGAGTATTTAAAAAATAAATAAAATACGAAAAAGAGCGTTTATACAATTTTATATTGGTTGGTAAAACCAATTCTAAATTTTGCATTAGTAGTTTAAGAATTAAAATATACACTTGTTTATGTTACTACATTAGAGATTATGTTGACAAATAAACAAAAAGATGATAATATATTTGTATAAATCGGTATGATTTATGTAGTAGGGTTAAGTTTTAACTCAAGGCTTTGATATTTAGAATGTCCTGTGGGAGATTCTTATATCTGAAATGTCAAAGGAGGAAGAGTTATGAACTTCGGTACTGCTGGCAACTGATCCGTGAATTCGGAACAATGCGAATGTGGTTAACTTATTGCAAAATGAGTTAACCACATTTTGCAGAGGCTCAACTGTATTATGTAATCTAAAATGCTTAAGGAGGAATAGCAACATGAAAAGAGATTACACATCCATAAGGTTGGAAATTACTTCAGCCTGTAATCTGAAATGTGAGTACTGTCATAATGCACAACACAGTAATCAAAGAGATGATTTAACAACAGACGAACTTATTATGTTGGTAAAGAATCTTAAAGCACACTATAATATAAAGAAAGTACTGCTCACAGGCGGAGAGCCGCTGACCAAAGTTGACATTTGTACAATCATTTCTGCAATAACCCGGATGGGGATAAAAGTGGATATGGTTACAAATGGAACTTTGATCACAGAAGAAAAGTTGAAAGCCATGGAGGCAGCTGGCTTGAAACGTATTCGTATCAGTGTCGATGAGGTTGATAGCAAGACAGATGTTAGAGGAAATTCCAACCCCAATGAACTTTGGGAAAAGGCTCGTATGGTTGTAGAAAAAACTAAAATCGAGCTTTGCGTTCATACAGTTTGCTCACCGTACAATGTAAGAAAGCTGTTTGACGTTTACAAAAAAGTTCTTGAAGTTGGAGCGGCAAGATGGAGAGTATTCGACTTGGGTTTTCAGGGGAATATCGTTGACAAAAAGCAAAATTTCAATTTTGAATCTTATTATGATGATTTGATTCAGTCGACAACTGAGATTTTGCGGGATTATCTTGAAAACGGTCGCAAGGATGTTCTGGAAATGGAAATCAACAATATTTTCAGAACGGCTTTCCTGGACATGAAAGAGGAAGCGTATGCCGAATTTGATTTGGCTAAAGCTCTTGAAACAAGACTCGATTTATCGCCCTGTGATTATATTGCTAGTCATCAGCTTTCTATCAGAAGTAATGGTAAGGCTACGCTCTGTCAGTATTTTCACAATTCAATCTTCGACTACAAAGAGGCAGGTTTTGATGTTGCTAAAGCACTGGAAAACAGAAAGCCTTTTGACGAAGATGAGATTACAATGAGAGACTTGTACTACTGCCGTGAATGCAAATACTGTATGGTATGCAATAGTGGCTGTCGTTCAAGAGCATTGTTCTTAACAGGCGATATTCGTGATGCTGACCCAGGAGCCTGCTATTTGCATCAGTTGGTGCATAAGCGGATTATGAGCATGCTGCCCAAGTATGTTCAAAGTATTTATGAAGGATTTATTAATCCGAAAGGATTGAATCCTAAGTACAGTACTGAGGACCTCAAGACAATGCTTAAGGAGAAGGGATACAATGCGTGATATGGGTTACAGGATACGGTTGCCGTCAGAATTAACCGAGCAGGAGGAGTTCATTAGTCGTTATTCAAATTACTTTAATACTTTTGAAGTTAAAGTCAAAGATAATATTACAAGTGCATCATGTGTGCAAAATATTATGACATTAGCCAAAAAGTATTTAGTAACAATACCATCATTTCACATAATCAAAGATGCATTATATAATCAACAATCTTTAGAAAAGAGCAAAATATTCTTTCAAGCCTTGGAAAAGGCAGAAAGCGATTTGCCAATTGTTCTGGTAACACACTATATACCTAAAAAGGAATATAACAGCGAGTTGCCGAAGCAAATTGGTAATTCGAACTTTATATTAGCTCTTGAAAATATTGAAGTTGATGAAGATGTATTAGATTATTTGGATGGTTTGAAATATGCGGCTACGACTCTAGGAGCAAAAATTTGTCTCGATATAGGCCATTTATTATATAGTGTTTCTAAATGCGAAGAAAATGAGACCTATATATTGGGAAAAATTGCAAATGACGTATGGTGGAAAGAAAATATTGTAGAGTTTCATCTACATGATTTTGATTCACAAGGATGCCATTTGAATATTGGAAGAGGCAATATTAATTTGAGGTTAATAGCATCTTTCATAAATATTTTTCCAAATGCGCGTATTATATTCGAGACAACCATTGACGATCTCAGTGTACAAGGTGTAGCAGAAGTCAAAATGTTTGAGGAGGAGTTGACTCAATATGACAATCCAAGAGATTTTTGATGTTGAGCAAATTGCACCTTTACATCAATTAGTGTTTGGAAAGGAATTTCCATATGAGAGTTATGCCAAGAAGGTAAGGGAACATCAAGTATATCTGTATGCTTATTTCGAAGAAAACAGCATAGTAGGATATAGCATTATTATTGACCAAGCAGAAGAAAGAAATCTGTATGCATGGTATGGTGGACTTTTACCAGAATATCAAGGAAATGGTATTACTATCAAATTCTTTGATATCATGATTAGACGAGCCAGAGACCTCAATTACAAGTCGGTTACACTGGCAAGTACTAACTGCAGACCTCATATGCTCAGATTGGCCATAAAGTACGGATTTGATATCTATGATATAAAAAAACGTGATTATGGTGAGGGAAATAAAATTTATTTCCGTTTTTCCGTAGTACCGGATACTAAGTTGACAATCAGGTTGCATGACACGGAGAGAACATTAAAACAGGTTGACGTCGAACAAATTTTAGTTTCTGCATACAAGAACAACTGTGTAGAAATAATGTTTGAAGACGTTAAAGACAAAAGTGATGAAGAGATTGTGCGATATGCAATAAGGTATTGCAATAGTTTCATTCACAAGCCTGTTATAACTGTAAATACCACAAACCAAGATTTACAACAGGAGGTTTCTAAATATAATAACAATTGTTAAAGCATTACATAAGGAGCAATAATTTATATTGCTCCTTGTTTTTTTGTGAAATTTTAGTTATAATGGTTTGGGTGAAGAAAATGAAAGAAACAATTATTTATTTAATTAGACATTCCGAGCAGTTAAAAATTAAAGGCAGTTATTTAGCTGGTGAGGATGAACAGGTAAAGAATGAAAAAATAATATTATCAATCGAAGGGGAAAGAAAAGCAAAGGAATTTAGCGAAAAAGAAGAGTTAAAGAATATAGATGTTTTATATTCTAGCAATTATGTTAGAGCTATTGCAACAGCTAAGTATATAGCAGACAAGAATAATATTGATATAAATGTTGATGAGAGATTAGGAGAACGCAAACTACGGTGATTTAGAAACATTAAGAGAATTGGGAATGAATAGTAAAAATGATTATACAACAGATCAGTTACTAGATGAAAATCTTAAAAACAAAGATGGTGAAAGCAATTTAGAAGTAAGAAAAAGAATGACCGAATCTATTATGGAAATATTAGACAAGTACCAAGGAAAGAAAATTGCAGTTGTAAGTCATGGAGCAGCTATAAAGTATTTTCTACAAAACTTTTGTGAATATGACCACGAGAATGAAACATTAATTTATAAAGGGAAAACGGTGTGTAGTAAAAAAATAGAGTCTCCAAGTTTTATTAAGATTATATTTAAAGACAAAATAAATGTGAGTTTTGAAAATTAAAAACTTGACAATATTTTGAGGAAACTATATAATACAAAAAATAAATCAAAGCAATGAAGGTGAGGAGTACATAAAAAAATCGCACTCCAGAGAGAAGATGGTTGGTGAAAATCTTTGTGTAGATATATGGAAGCAGCACCCTAGCTATGAAAAGAACAAGAGTAAAATCTTAAGTAAAATTCATCGGAATTCCACCGTTACAGGGAAAACAGTATGATGGTACTGGTAGAGAGCAAGAAG